>JAQXTL010000015.1 GCA_029219465.1 Methanobacteriaceae archaeon
AAAATCAATCACTCCACGATATAAAAGCTTCATTTATCACTTAAAAGATAAACGAGTTGAAAAAACAAGTAACAAAATTGAAAATGCATTTCAAAAAACAATGCCAAAATCAAGAAAACGAACATTCAAGACTAAACGAGGTGTTTTAAAACGAATCTATCGCAGGGATCTCATTTGGAATGACAATCGCAAAAAGGATTTTGAAAATCAACAAAGTTTTTGAAAGAGTCATATATTGCTTATTAAAACTTTTAAACATTTAATAGAAATTTGGAAATCATTTAAATTAAGTGATAAAACATTGATTTTTGAATAAACTTTTAATAATATTATCTAAAATTAGTTTTTTATTTAGTTAAAAAGTGAATAATTTATAAAATTTTCATAAAATTCTATTATTATGTCATTGTTTAATTTTCACAATCTTTATAATATATAAAGTAGATAATGTAGCATATATTAATTTAAATATGGGTATAGGGATTTGAATGGTGTATAAAGTAAAATATGATGAAAAAAATTACTCCGTAGTCATCACCAAAACTGGAAAAGAAGACTGGTTTACTCCCGGTAAGGTTCTTTATGATGTTAAGCCCTATGACGGTTTTCTAAAGGACATGTCTACAAATTTGGATATTGTAATTCCAGTTAATGATTTTAAAGATTATACACATATTTATTCAAATGTTTTCATTGAAGAGTTAGAGATTAGTATACCTAATAACATTATTGGTACTAGCTTTGGAGACAATTACCGTAAATTGAAGGATATCATATATCCTATTTTTGAACAAGTCTACAAAACCAAAACCAAAAAGAAACTACACTTTTATTTTGAAAATGGGGAAGGTCAGGTAAAATACATATTTTTAGATATAATTTATGCTGAAGAAAGTATTGTAATTGTTTATAATAATACAACTGATCCATTGCTTAATTCCCAGCAGCAAATTCATACATCTAAAGAATTCAATGAAGTTTCTTACAACTATATTAAAGATATCAATGGAAATTATTTCTATGATTCAAATATCTATGAGCTTGTTGAAAGAGAGTTCTGCCAAGATGACTTTAAAAGAGATATTATTTGCGATTTAGTCGTTCCTGAAGATAAAGAATTATATAACTCACTAATTACAGGAGATACTCAGTATAGTAATACAACTCATAATAATGTTTATATCCAAACTAAAAAAGGAACTAGAAAAAGTCTGGTTATTACTTCAAGTAAGTTATATGTTGGTAAAGAATTATCACAAGTTGCAGTTACAATAACTGATATTAGTAAAAATATTGAGAGAAAAAATAAACTTCTCATGAATAAACTGTTAACTATAATTGATAATAAATTAGGTGTTGGTACATACATTAAAGATAAAAAAACTGGTGCATATATTATTTCAAATGCACTTTATGACAAGTTACACCTTTCTAAACCAGAAGCACATAATTTAGATATGAATTATAAGAAATATCTTATTGATGAAGAAGATCATAAATATTTCGATGATTTTTACAATGGTAAAATCCAATGTTTAGAACGTGAAGTAAGATATAAATCTCCTAACTGTGATAAAAATCAACATTTATTTGTTTATTTAAACAGATATATTGAAGATGATAGTGATATATTCTTCATGGGTATTAAAGAGATTAGTCGTGAAATTAAAATTCAAAAGAATTTACTTTCACAAAACCATGAATTAATGTTCTTAACATCTGTAGTAAAAGATATCCAGGAATCCACTTCATTAGCTATTAGTTATATGGATTCTAAAGGTAAATTCCACTGGAGTGATGAAATTTATAGAATTATTGATCGCTATCCAAGACCAGAAGATGAAGATATTAATATTTTAGCACCATTGGTTTCTTATGATGATCAAATTAAAATGGAATCTATAATTTATAATTCAATTGATGATGAATTATTCCATAATGACTTCTTAATAACAACTGAAACAGGAAAAGAAAAGTATATAAGAACTACAGCACGTAAAATCTTTGATGATGAAGGTAATTTCCTTCGTTTAAGTATGTCTGCTCAAGACATTTCCAAACAAAAAGAATACGAAAAACAGTTAGTTAGAAATACTGAAGAGAAAAATGTTTTGGTCCAGGAAGTTCACCATCGTGTGAAAAATAATCTCCAGATTATTATGAGTTTCATCAACTTGGAGAAAAAGTTCCATAAAGGAAACTATGAGAAAATCCTTGATGTAACTGAAAGACGTATTGGTGCACTTGCTTTAATTCACGAACGTACATATAAAGACGAAAATATGAATTATATGAATGTTCCAGTATTCTTAGAAGATTTGGACAAACAATTATATGCTCGTTCAAGAAAAAGAGGATACAAATTTGTCACAAGTATTGATGAAGATTTAACATTCTCTATTAATACTGTTACTCCATTATCTTTAATTATTAATGAGTTAACTGCAAATACATTCAAATATGCTTTTGATGATGAGGATGAATCTTCTAAAATAATTTTTAAATCTTTAGAATTATTTGAAAAAGATGGTAAAAAATTCTGTAAATTTAAATACAAGGATAATGGTAGTGGATTGCCTGAAGGATTTGACTTAACAGAATACAAAGGATTAGGTTGGCAAATTATTACTTCCCTTGCAAGACAAATGGACGCAGAATATGAAATTATCGATGATAACGGCGTTGGAATGTCTTTAACATTCCCTGTCGTTTAAATTTTTTTTAAAATAAGATTATAATTTTTTTGCAACAGATTTTCCTAAATCTGTGCATTTATATAATCTGCCTTTTCTTACATCTTCATTAATACAGATAACTAAATTTTTCTTTTTTAAATCAGAAAGAGCAGATGAAACTTGACTTGTATTTACATTTATTTCTTTAGCAATTTGTGATGGCATTTTCAAATCATTGTTTATTGATTTTAATGTAGCTGTCCTATAAGCAGATACTTTAACAAAACCAAGAAGTTCATATATTTGAGTATTATCCATATTATTATTTTTTTAATTATTCTTTTTAATGTTTATATATTAGTTATATGGATTTATATTCGTTTAATAACAAGTTTTACATATTTATTAAACATTTTATAATAAAAAATAAAAAGAGAAATAGGTTATTTAAATAATATCCATAAACCTATTTTTAATTTCAACAGGAGTTAAATCAATGATTGGTGCTTTTGAGTTTCCGGATTCAGTATTATATACAATAAAACTAGCATCCTCGCTTTTAATAAACTCTTTTAAATTGATATCTTTAAAGTTATAGCTGTTTTTAAATCCTACACCTCTTGCAACATCAACTAAATCTAATTCCTGTGCATAAGTATCCTGATTTCCTGTTGAACCATAAGCACCATTGTCTATAACAATCCATGTTAAATTTCTAGGATTATTAGCAAATACAGTTACTAGAGAACCCATATTCATTAAAAGTGCACCGTCACCATCAATTACAACAATATCTCTGTTTGGCTGTGATAGGGCAAGACCTAAACCGATAGATGATGCAAGTCCCATTGATCCAATCATGTAGAAGTTTTCATTTCTGTCTTTAATGTCATATAATTCTCTTGATGGAAATCCAATGTTACAAACTACTAATTCATCGTCAATGTATTTCATTATATCTTCAATAGCTTCTCTTCTTGCCATATTATCACCAATATTTGATTTCAAGTAAAACACTTGTTGGTTTTCCACTTTCAACAGATAAGTTCCAAGCTTCTTTTACATTTTCATATGCTTGTTCAGGAATTTGCGGTTTGAAAAATGTATAATTCATTGCTTCTAAGATTAATGGAGTTGATTCTCCCATTGGAACTTGTCCACAGATGTTTTCTCCTTCAGTTCCTCTGTGACTCATTATCATTAATAATGGGAATTCATATAATTCAGTAAGGGATTTTAATGCATTAATTGAGTTTCCAAGACCTGAATTTTGCATTAAAATAGCTACTTTTTTACCTCCAAGATATGCCCCAGCACATATTCCAATTCCTTCTTCTTCACGGGTAACTGGAACGTGGGTTATATCAGGGTCTTCATCAATCATATTTAATAATTTTGATAGATTAACGCAGGGAACACTTACAATAAAATCGATTCCTGCATCTTTAAGTCCATTAAATATAGCTTCACTACTATCCATTATATCACTTAAATTCTTTTTTTATAAATATTTGTTAGATTTATTATAAAAAACTATTTAATTACTTGAAATTCTTTAATATTTGAATTTAATAAAATAAATTCCAAAAATCGAATAGTAACCTTTTTATTTAACTTGAAACTAAAATAGGATTATGTTTGATAAACTACCAATTTCTTCTAAAACAGAACAAATCTTAACTAAATCTTTAGATGAACAGATTTCTGTTGAAGAAGCAAATTACTTAATGAATCTTAAAGGATCTGATGTTTATCCTTTACTTGCCACTGCTGATTATTTAAGACAAGATATTGTTGGAGACAACATTACATTCATTAATAATTGTAATATCAACTTTACAAATATTTGTACTGTTAGATGTGGTTTTTGTGCATTTGGAAAGGATGAAGACGATCATGATGCATATATATTGGATGATGAAGCAATTTTAGAAAAAGCTCATGGTGCTGTTGAAAAAGGAGCACGTGAATTTTGTGTAATGGGAGGAGTACTTCCTGATGCTGATATTAGCTATTATGAACACTTGCTTACATTATTAAAAGATGAATATCCTGATGTGATGATTCATGGTTTTTCACCAACTATGATTAAGGATGCATGTGAAGTATCTAAAATGGACATTGCTGAAGGTTTTGAAATATTAAAAGATGCAGGTCTTGACACCCTTCCGGGAACAGCTGCTGAAATATTAACAGACCGTTCAAGAGAAATAATTTGTCCTGAGAAAGTTAGTGTTTCCGAGTGGATAGATATCGTTAAAACAGCTCATGAAGTTGGAATCAAAGGATCATCCACTATCATGTATGGGCACGTCGAAACTTTAGAAGAAAGAGTGCAACATATTGATATTATTAGAAAATTACAAGAAGAAACTCATGGTTTTACCGAGTTTATTCCAATGACTTTTATGCATGAATATTCTCCAATCTTTTTGGAAGGACAATCAAACCTTGGAGCTACTGGAATGCAGGATTTAAAATTATATGCAGTATCCAGATTAATGCTTAGAGATTTAATTCCAAATATTCAAGTATCCTGGGTAAAAATGGGTTTCAGATTTGCTCAAGTTTCCCTTATGGCTGGTGCTAACGATTTAGGTGGTACCTTAGGTGGAGACGAATTATCCGCTGCTTCAGGTGCTCCGGATGGAGTTGAAGCATCAATTGCAAGTTTAAGTAAAATTATTAAGGATTTAGGTAGAAATCCTCTTGAGAGAAACTCCGAATACTCTGAGTTTTATCCAGTTGATTAATTAGGTGTTTAAATGAATAAATTTATTGTCATAGATGGATTAGATGGGTCTGGAAAAGATACACAGGCGAATTTACTTGCTGATATGTATGAAAAGCAAGGATGTAATGTCGTTGTTCGCTCCCACCCATGTCCAGACAATAAATATGGTAGAAAATCAAAAGAAGCACTTTTAAAAACTGGAAAAATTAATCATTTACTTGCAACTATTTATTTTGGTCTTGATGCAGTCAGATCTGTTGTGAAATATTGTCGTGATGACAGTATTGACGTATTAATCTTTTCAAGATATATCTTAGCAGTTATGTATCTTCCAGATGGGATTAATACAATGGTCTATAAAATAGTGTCATTTATTCTTCCAACATCTGATTGTATGTTCTTTTTAGACGTTAGCCCAGAAGAATCACTTAGAAGAATTGGTTCTCGTAATGAAGAAACAGAAATGTTTGAAAATATAGAATGTTTACGCGAAAACCGTTTAAGATCACAAAAGTTTACCTACAACTGGAATGTTATTCCTGGTGATGATTCTGCGGAGGTAATTTCACAAAAAATAAAAATGAAATGTCTTGAAACAGACAATTTAATTAAATAACTTCTTTTATTCCTTCATTTGTTATAATCATTAATGAATTAAGGTTATCTAAAACAAGTGACACAATAGGATGAGTTTGAATATCCTTGTGCATAAATACTATCTCATTTTCAACAATATCAATCCAGTTAACGTGATATACAACAACACCGTTAACAATTAATCCTAAAAACTCAGGAACATACCTGTCAGGGTTTATTTCTTCAAAATATTTATTGTTTTTTAGTATTTCTCTTAAGACATTTTCCATATTATACACCTTTTCTTTCATAAACAAATTTTGGAACAGCTTTATCTAGTGGATCAAAACTTTCTCTATTTTTAACTTCCATACATTTCATACTTACCTTTGAGTGAAGTGATGAAGGAAGTCTTAGAATTCTTTTTAAATCAATTGATACTTTAGCATCAATAGTTGATAAGTTAACACGTGCCATTGCTCCAACCAGGTTTTTATATCTTCTAGGTCCAATATCTCTTTTAAAATAACCCCAGTTATCGTTATCCAAGTGATGTCTTGAAGCCATGATGTCTTTCATTAATTTAGGGTTTATTCCATCAATTTTTTCATTACCTACTAAATGTTGAATATTGAATTTTACTTTATCTGTAAATATCTTTGAATATCCAATTGGTATTGTGAAATGCTCAAAGTTAAAGCTTTTATTTGAAATTTCAGGGTTTACAAATTGAGATTTTGGAACTTCAGCACCAGCAACATACTTTAAGACTTCAGATCTAAGTTCACTATTAGCACTCATCATTTCTTCATCTAAAATCCTAATGTGATATCCTCTTCCAGAATAAATCAAATGTATGTTTTTTAAGCCTAAATCTGATTGCAATGTGTCTATTAATGAGTTAACTATCTCTAAAGCTTCACCAAGACAAACTTCACAAACTCCATTGCATTGACAAGACCTGATTGGAATATCTTTAGCATCTACATCAAAGATATACTCTGCTTTTAACCAATCTTCTCTTCTTTTTGGATTATTATAGAATGCTACTGAGATATATGATGCAAATGGAGCTTTAAATCTTAAGAATTTTCCTAAAGCTTCAGGTCCTCCAAATGTTTTATATCTGTCGTTTGGTCCTCTTCCGTTATGGTCAAAACCAAATTCTCTTTTTTTTAAATCAGTAGCTATGAATTCTGGTAAGTCTTTTACTGACCATTCTTCACGATAGTATTGTCTTCTTTCTTTAAGTGTCGCTTTAGAAAACATAATAATATGTTACTTTTTTAAAGTATTTATTTTATAGGTATGTGTGCATCTGCAAAGTAATGATTTAGCACACTTTTATTAATTAAGATATTTAAAAATAAATTCATGGACGATGTAGTTGAAGTAATCGGAATTGAACATTTAAAAGTAATTTTATCTGGTCTTTCTCCTGAAGAGATTATAATGCCTGCTTATGAAAACTGGCAAACTTGTATGAAAACAGGATATACCAGATTAAACCTTGAAACTGGTGAGATTTATGGTGTTGGAGTAGAATTAAATGATCTTCCACTACCATCTACAATATACATTGAGTTATACAAAATTGATGCATATGATGAGCCAATAAGCGAAGAAGAATTTTTCTCTCAAAGTGAATATGATAAGTTTTTAGAATTCAGTGCCAGTGAGCCTAGTGAATATATTCCAGATATTATATCTGAATTTTGCCAAATAAACGGAATTGATGAAGATAAACGTAAAATTGGAATATTAGCTTATAATTTTGAAAAAAAAGAAAGAAGTAATTATAATATGTGGGAATCATCTGTTTTAAACAAGTATTATGATGCAATTTATGAAGACCATAATCCATTTATGTTTTCACAAAATTCATTATAGTCTTATTCTTTTTGCTGCTTGTCTAATTGGAATTTTTTACGCCCATAACATGATAATGGGTTATTTATTCCTTTACAGGACTTGTCTGGATGACATAAGCTAGGTAAATGTATTTTAATTTTCTCACAGCTCATAGGAGTATACCATTTGGTTTCTCCTTCATGATTTATATCTACTCTATCATGCATTCCAAATCCTAATTTTGATATAATATTAATTTTTTCCTGAGGCTGGTCTTCAAATAACGGTGGTGTACAGTTATCTGCAGCATCAAAAATCAAAGGTAATATCTCATTTTCAGTAATAGTTAAGTCTGGATCCATATCAGATACTTTAACTGTTTCTTCTGAGGCAAATATTCTTGGATATAATCTTGCATAAGATGCAAAAGAAGTTAATAATAAAACAATAGCATCGTTACGCCCGCCTGAAGATACTCCTTCAACAGTTGCCTTAATACATGGTGGAAATGCATCTGGATTTAGTTTTCCAGCCTGAACTGTACCGTAAATACCACCACTGCCTGCATAATATTGGTTGTATTTACTAATTTCAGTTGGAATAAATTCTTTTAGTTCTTCACCTATTTTAATAATTGCTGGGTGAATTTCAACTCTTTTAGACATTTCCTTGATTCTTTTAATGTATTCTTCTGTTTTTTGCATAATTAATCTGGATAATATTTGTTCTTTAACGCTGTCTCCGATTAATATGTTATACATTCTCTCAGGGTTTCTGTCTGTGAATTTATCACTAAATCTGTTTAAAAAATCATCTTCCTGAAGTATAATTTCACCATTATCAATCAACAAATCAGTTAATTTTAGTTTTTTAGTTGCAACAATCTCTTTAAGTGATTTCCAGTGAATACTATTGTCAACCTTAACATCATCAAGCACTTCATCAATGATTTCAGCTCTTGACATTGGAGGTATTTTAGCAAGTCTTTCTAAAATAAGAGAACCCTGTGATTCAACAAATAGTCTTGTTTCACGTGAACCAAGGTTAAACTGAATAGCTATTGCCTGACAGAGAATATGAAATGTTACAACATCTTGTTTAAATAATTCTTCATTTGTTAAATATTCAAATTCTGCCTGTGTGAAGTTTTTATTGTTCTTTTTTTCAATAGCCCACTGTATACGTTTAAGGGCTAAATCATGAAAAGATTTAGGTATAATATTATAATCCGAAAGCCTTTGATTTGTGGTTCTGGTACAAATTTCAATTAAGGATTCATCTTCATCAAATATTTGATTTAAATCTCCATAATTGCGGATTATTCCTTTTCCTTCGTTTGATAATGGATTAATATAAGAAACTTCAGCCATAATTTTAATTTTTTATTTTATGTATTAAATAACTAACTCATATTCAAAAACAATATTGATTTTATTATGTTTTAATTATGGAATTTATCCTATTTTTTATTGTAAAAAAGCTAATTTTATTATATAGGAGTAACATAATTATTAAATGTTTAAATTTAAATAAAGGGGATTATATTAAATGTCAAAAATTTTTATTTCATGTGCACTTCCTTATGCAAATGGACCTTGTCATTTAGGTCATATCCGTTCTACATATTTACCGGCTGATATCTATGCAAGATACAATCGTATGGCTGGAAATGATGTATTAATGGTTTGTGCTACTGATGAGCATGGTACTCCAATTGCTGTTAAAGCAGATAAGGAAAATAAAAAACCTATTGAAATTTCTAAAAGATATCATGACATGATTGTTCGTGATGTGGAATCTATGAACATATCTCTTGATAACTTTTCAAGAACTACTGATGAAAAACATTATGAAATTGCTCAAAAATTCTTTAAAGATTTATATGATAAAGGATTTATTTACAGACAAGATTTAGAGCAATTATACTGTCCTGAATGTAAAAAATTCTTACCTGACAGATATGTTGAAGGTTTATGCCCTGTTTGTGGTGCAGAAGCTCGTGGAGATCACTGTGAAAAATGTGGAAGAGCTTTAGATCCAACAGAACTTGATGAACCACACTGTATTACCTGTGGAACCACTCCTGTTATTAAGGACACTTATCAATATGCATTTAAGTTATCTGAATTTGAAGATGAACTTAAAGACTACATTGACAATAATGAAAACCTTCCTGCAAATGTTAAAAACTATGCTTCAAACTGGCTTAAAGAAGGATTAAATGATTGGATTTTAACCAGAGATATGGATTGGGGTATTCCTGTACCTCTTGATGAAGCTAAAGGTAAAGTATTATATGTATGGATTGAAGCATTTTTAGGTTATATTTCATCTGCTTCTCAATGGTCTGAAAAGTCTGGTAAAAAATGGGAAGAATATTGGAGCGATTTTGTTGTTCACTTCATTGGAAAAGACATTATCTACCACCACTCAATCTTCTGGCCAGGTTTATTAAAAGCATATGGATGCAAATTACCTGATAAAATTTACGCTGGAGAATTTTTATCTCTTGAAGGAGAAAAAATGTCCACCAGTAAAAATTGGGTTATTTGGATTGACGATTTTGTAAAAGACTATGATCCTGATTTACTTAGATACTTCTTAACAATCAATGCACCTTTAAACAAGGATTCTGATTTCTCATGGGATGATTTCCAAAAAAGAAACAATGACGAATTGGCTGATGTAATTGGAAACTTCTTACACAGAACATTTACATTTACCCGTAAATTCTTCGATAACAAAATCCCAGAATATGCAAATCCTTCCAATGAAGATGAAGAATTTAGAAAAGCTATTGAAGAGTTACCACAAAACGCTGGTGAATACATATCTAATTTCGAATTCAGAGAAGGTTTACTTGAAATATTTAAAGTTGCTAAAAAAGGAAACAAATATTTCAACGATCAAGAACCTTGGAAAGCTGTTAAAGAAGACAAACAAAAAGCAGCAAACTGTTTATACTTATCAAATCAATTAGCTAAAATATTGGCTTTCACTTTAAAACCTTATTTACCAACCAAAGCTGATGACATAGCTAAAATATTAAATATTGATGATTTATCCAACTGGGACGATGCAGCAGTATTCCTCCCTACAGGATATGAAATCAATAAATCCAAACCTTTATTTAAAAAGATTGAAGACGATGAGATTGCTCTTCAAAAAGAAAAATTACAAGAAAACTTAAAAACTACTGAGGATGAAAATATGAGTGATTTAATTACTATTGACAAATTTGACGAAATTGAAATTAAAATTGGACAAATCAAAGAAGCTGAAAAAATTGAAAAATCCGACAAATTATTAAAATTACAAATCGATGTAGGAGAAGAAAAACCTAGACAAATCGTTTCAGGTCTTGCTAAAGTTTACAACCCAGAAGACTTAATTGATAAAAAAGTATGTGTAATCGTAAACTTAGAACCTGCTAAATTGTTCGGAACCTTATCTGAAGGTATGGTACTTGCAGCTGGAGATTCCTGTGCATTATTAACTCCTGATGAACAAGGTAAAGTCGGCGAAAGAATTCAATAAATATATTTTAGATTAAAATGCCTGAATCTGTCCTAGTAAACAAAGCGGAAAACTTCCTAAAAGAGATAGCAAACGATGCTATTAGTCTTGAGAATATCGAAGATTTCGATACTTTTAAAGACCTCTACTTTAAACTAGATGACAGATTAGACTTTTTACAAAACTTAAAAGATGATATGGATGCACAGGGTTACACAACCCCTTTTACATCCTTAAATAAATATGGTGCAAAATCAGTAGCTGACGTTGATGTTGAGGAGATGGGTGAAAATAGTCGCCACAACAAAATATTTAGAATGAAAGCAAATACTAAGAAAAACATTCTAGATAGAGTTAAATCAGCTATTGACTCACATAAAATTGCTATTGGAAACTTGGAGCAATTTGGATATGTAAAATGCAATTCATGTTATAAAAAATATTCAATGAGTGACTACAAACAAATGGACGGTAAATGTAGTTGTGGAAGTACTGGTTTTTCATTTAAAGTCCAAAAAGATGCTACTCATAGAATAGAAATAATCCCATACTTACCATTGTCCGGTAACTATATGGTTTTAAGAAACCAACTTTCTGCTTTTGGTCGTGAATCTCTTAAAAAAGTTTTAAATATCTTAAAACAGGAACGTAGGGGTGTTGTTAAAACAATAGCTTTAGTAATTCGTTTTAGAGATAAAAACAACAGATTGGTTAGAAAAAACATTACTCTTGATTCAGAATATGTAAATAACTATGAAGAAGAAGTAAGAAGATTATATGGAAATCGTGTGAGAATTGAAGCATTGAGATTCCATAGAACAAAACCTGCTATTATTGATGATAATCATGCAAGAACTGCTCTTGCTATTGGTTATGTAAGATATAGTGAAAAGATAATCCAAGAGATTGAAGACGACATATTAAAAAGAAAACTTACTGATTTTAAACGAATCAACAAATACGATGAAATCATTGCGGAATATGAAAATAAAAACCCTGATTTCATTGATGATTATGATTTGGATGCTATTGAGAAATGGAGAAAATCTCAAATTGAAGATAATTTCAAACGCCTAGGATTTTATGACAAATTTGGAAACATAAACAGATCCCTTAGTCGTGATTTGAAAAAAAGAGAAAGTGTCTATAAAAATATCTTTAGAAATATCGCTCCTACATTGATTATTTGGGATATATTCAGATATTACCTTACTACTTCAAACAATTCACGTAAGATTGATATTAGTCCATTCCCGTATATTAGGGTAGAATTAGACAGAGAACAAAGAAAAGTATTCCAGGCTACTAACAGAAAGGTAATTGAGACTTTAAATAACTTCACCAATATCAAAATTATTCCTGTTTGTGAAATGGACTTACTTTTGTATGATAAATTCAAATTTGAAAAAGAAATCAAAAGTTCCAATATTAAATTTAACAATGTTGCTTTAGGTGCTGCACTGATTCATGAAAACTCTGATATTGACCTTGAAAGTATCAGTAATGCGTTTAATATTAATGAATCCAAAATTAAAAAGGAAATAAAAAATATTGACAATATTAAAAATCCAAAAAGCGACAAATCCAAGAAATTTTTAGATTTAATTAAGAAATAGTGATTATATGGATGAAGATGTAACAACAATTCATATAACAAAAGCCTTAAGTTCTGCAATTATTGTGGATTTAATGGAAAAATATCCTAATTTAGAGACTATTACATGTTCTCCTAGTGTTTATAACAGAACTTCAGATACATATATTGATGCACTATCACAGCTTGATATTGAAGTTGTAAAAAAATATAACTGGGGAGCGGAATCTAAAACAAACGGTGAAGAGTTTAAGGTTTTAGAATTGTCAAATGAAGGATTTAAACCTAAACAAATAGCTGAAAAATTAGATTTAAAACTTAGTCGTGTTTATTATTTATTGAAAAAAGCTGATGCTAAATTTGATAATAGAAAAAGAAAACACAATCATGTAGAGATTAAAAACCTTAAAGATGATGGTTTATCTGCAAAAGAGATTTCTGAAAAATTAGATATTCCCTTAAGGACTGTCTATTATATTTTAAATAAAAAATAATTACTTTTTTTAATAATGAACATTAAATAGTTTATTATGATGATTTTACCACAAATTCCTTTATATGGGATAGCTTTAATCTGTGGATTACTATCTTTTTTTGTAACCAGATTAACTATGCCAAGGATGATTAGAAAGCTTGAAGCCGCGAATATTGTTGGGAAAGATATTCACAAATCCTGGAAACCTATTGTTGCGGAAATGGGTGGATTTGGTATTCTTTTCGGGTTTATTATAGGAATGTTTTCTGGAATATATATGCACGATATTCTAGCATTCAAATTAGTTATTGTTTTAGTAGTAATATTGATTGTTGGAATAATCGGTATTGCTGATGATTTACTTGCTCTATCTTCAAAAGAGAAGTTTATTTTACTTTTCCTTGCAGGTCTTCCATTGATTTGGGCAGCACCACCTAATGTGGGAATATTATACTTAATTACAATTCCTATTGCATTATCTATTGGTTCTAATTTAACCAATATGCTTGCTGGTTTAAATGGTATTGAATCAGGTTTAGGTATTATTTCAATGACTTCACTTACCATTGCATGTATTATTCTTGGAAAATACGATGTAACTATCATTTCCATGAGTATGCTTGGTGCATTAATCGCATTTTTATACTACAACAAATATCCTGCTAAGATTTTCCCAGGAGATACTGGTACATTAATTATTGGTGCAGCTATTGTTTGTATTGCGTTTATTGGACGTGTAAAGCTTATTGCATTTATTGTATTGATGCCAAATATCATTGATGCTGCTTTAAAATTCTATTCTGCAGGATTTATGAACCGTCAACAGCAAAAACCAACTCAATTAAACGAAGATGGTAAATTAGTAAGACCAGATGCTGGTTTTAAATCAATGATCAGGTTAATTTTAAGAAAACCTATTGCAGAAAAAGATGCTGTTAGAATAATCTGGGCTATTGGAGTAGTATTTGGAATTATTGGTATTCTTGTAGCATTAATAATGCCTGGTGCACTTGAAAACCAGACTTTAGTTAACTTCTTACAGATTAAAGAGATGTTTTATTATATTTAGGTGTTTAATATGATGAGACCATACACAATTTTAAATGCTGCTATGACTTTAGATGGTAAAATCGCAACAAAAACCGGAAGTTCTAATATTTCAGGAAAAAAAGATTTAGAAAGAGTTCATGAGCTTAGAAAAGAATGTGACGCAATTATGGTTGGAATTGGAACTGTACTTGCAGATGATCCAAGATTAACTGTTCACAAAATTGATGCAAATCCTGAAGATAATCCTGTTCGTATTGTAGTTGACAGCAAATGCAGAACACCTGAAGATGCTAGAATTACAAATTTTGATGCTAAAACAATTATAGCCTGTGCAAGAGAATTTAAAGAGGATTTTGAAGCATCTGATAAATATGAAACATTTAAAAAAAGAGGTGTTAAGTTTATTTATTCTGGAAGTGACAGGGTTGATTTAAAGCTTTTAATGAGTTATCTTCATGAGGAAGGTATTGATAAGTTAATGCTTGAAGGTGGATCAACTTTAAACTTTTCTATGATAAAAGCAGGTCTTATTGATGAAATAAGAATATGTGTTGCTCCAATGGTTGTTGGAGGCAGTGAATCTAAAACATTTTTTGATGGTGAAGGTTTTGATTTAATGGATGAAGCAGTTAAACTTGAATTAACTGATTCATACACTTTGGATAAGGATTTGATTTTAACTTACAAAGTTTTAAAATAAATCCATGAAACTTGCATTTTTACAAATACAATATTTACAAAGGGATTTTTTATCCTTGATATATTTCATTCGACCCTTGCAATAATAGGTGCCGTTTGAAATGTATACTTCTTCTTTTTTGTCTTCGCTGTATGGGTGAAGTGGTTTTTTAGCTATTAGTGCCAGGTAGAGTGTAATGTTTTTGGTGAATCGTTGCTGTTCGTCTTCACCTCCACAATACTTATCAAAATAAAAGTCAATATCTTGATTGATACTTTTAATTATTTTATCATCCACTTCAAAATCATCAAATATAACTGTCCCATATATATCATCGTATACATTTGAGTTATATTTGGCAAGTTTCTTAGTTAATGGGTCTTGATATCTATCATCAGTTACTTTATTTTTTAAATAATCAATAGGATAACTTTTCAAATCCTTTCTAATAATATCTAAAAGTTTGGATGCTTTCATAAAATCCCTTTACTTTTAAGTAACTCACGAGGATTATCAACAATAGCTTTCATTGCTTCATCATGGCTTAATCCTGCACCTAATGCAACTTCATATGATTTATCAAAAGTGATAATGTCTCCAGGTGCGTGAGTGTCTGTATCAACAAGTAATTTATTTCCAACTTCACGTGCAATATTTGCAACATGACCGTTTCCAAGACAGTGTCCTTTACGAGCTGAAATTTCAAGATAAATATCATTTTTTAAAGCAATTTCTGCTTCTTCTTTGGTAATTAAACCAGGATGTCCTATAATATCAACATATTTTGACTCAACAGCAGCACGGTTGGTTCCAGGAGTAACAGGTTCGTTTAATGTCTCACCGTGAACAACAACAATTTTTGCACCTAACTGTTTAGCTCTTTTTGCAATTCCATCAATTGATTCTACAGGAGCGTGGGTAACTTCAGCACCTAAAACAACAGTAATATCCCAGTTAGCATTAATATCATCAATAGCATCCTGAATTGAAGGAATATTATCAACATTATACCAGTCAACATGATCAGTAATAGCTATTACTTCATGATTTAATTTTAAAGCTCTTCTTGCAAGTTCTGAAGGTAATAATTCCCCGTCACTAAATAAACTATGCATATGTAAATCAATTCTTTTATTCAAAATTAGACCTCATTTTAATTAATATGATAATATTTTATATAATACATACAATATAAATTTATATAACTATATAGGAGGTTATTAAAATGAAAGCAAAAGCATTTAAAATTGCAGATGGAGTATATTGGGTTGGAGTAATCCACTGGAACAGCAGAACTTTCCACGGTTACGGAATTCCTGGAACTTCATACAACGCATATTTAGTATTTGGTGAAGAAAAAACTGTTTTAATCGATAACGTTTACAAAGGAATGTTTGAACAATTCGATGCAAGAGTAAAAGATGCATTCGAACAAGAAGGTAAAGAGTTCAAAATTGATGTTTTCGTACAAAACCACTCAGAAATGGACCACTCAACATTCTTAAGAGAAACTATTGAAAAATACAATCCTGATGCTGAAATATATGCATCACAAAACTGTATTAACTTCTTAGAAGCACAATACCACAACTTCTCTGATTTAGAACTCACTCCTGTTGCAACTGGAGATGAATTAGATATTGGTGGTAGAACCTTAAAATTCGTATCTGCACCAATGCTTCACTGGCCTGACAGCATGTTCACTTTCCTTGCAGAAGACGGAATTTTATTCTCAAACGATGCATTTGGTCAACACCTTGCTTGTTCAAAAAGATATGACACTGATTACTCACTTGACCACATTATAAGAGAAGCACAAAAATACTACGCTAATCTTGTAACTTTAGGTTCCCCAATGCTTAGAATGAAACTTGAGGAATTAACAAACAGCGGTGTTTTAGAACAAGTTAAAATGATTGCACCATGTCACGGTCAAATCTGGACTAACCCAGCACCTATTGTAGAAAAATACTCTGAATGGGGATCAGGTGTATGTAAAGACAAAATCACTGTTATCTACGACACTATGCACCACTCAACCGAAAAACTCGCATTCCAAATTGCAGAAGGTATTATGAGTGAAGGTGTAGAAGTTGCAATGTACTTTATGCAAGAAGACGGTCCTGATGATGTAATTACCGACATTTTAGACTCAAAAGCTATTGCACTTGGTGCACCTACAATGATGAACAAACCGTTCCCAAGAATCGGAAACATGATGTACTGGTTAGATTGTGTTAACTTCAAAGGAACCGGAAGTGAAAAAGATGCTTTAATCTTCTCATCCAAAGGATGGGGTGGAGGAGCAGTAGCTAAACTCCAAAAAGATTTAGAAGAAGCTGGATTTAACGTAACTGACACTATGGACGTATTATTTGTACCTGATGAAGATGTGCTTGCAGAAGCATTCGAAAAAGGTGCACAACTTGCACGTTCCATCAAAGAATAATTTCTAATTATTCTTACTTTTTTTCTTTTTTTATAAGGTTTTTATAATGTCTAATTTAATTATTTATTTTTCAAGAGCTAATGAAAACTATTTTAGTGGCGAGACTAAAATTGTTGAAAAAGGCAATACCCGCCATATTGTAGACATTATCCGAAAACATATTGATGCTGATTTATTTGAAGTAATTCCAAAAACAGATTATCCTCATGATTATTTGGAATGCACACAGGTTGCTAAAAAAGAGTTAAAAAATAAAACAAGACCAGAACTTGAAAAAACACTTACAGATATTTCTTCTTATGATGTAATCTATATCTGTTTTCCTATCTGGTGGGGAACACTTCCAATGGCAATGTGGACACAACTCGAAAAGTTAGATTTTACTGGCAAAATTATTAAACCATTTGTAACACATGAAGGATCCAAGTTTGGTAAATCTCTTAAAGATTTAAAAAAACTATGTAAAGGTGCAGAAATTAAAAAAGGATTTGAAATTTCAGGATCAAACATTAAAAATGCAACTTGTATGGTTGAAATCTGGTTAAAAGAGTAATATAAATTCACCATTTAAACACAATTTATTTATACTTATTGTTAATATATTAATAATAAGGAGTGTTAATAGTGGATGATGAAACATTAAAAAAATACGCATACGTAACAATTTCAAAATACAGGAAAAACACAGTAAAATCACTAAAAGATGATGTTAAAATTCCAACACAAATAGCAAAAGACACAGGAATTAGAAGAAACCACATATCCAAAGTATTAAGAGAACTAAAAGACTGTGGTGTTGTTGAATGTATAAATGAAGAAGCAAAAAGAGGAAGAATTTATCGTTTAACAAAATCTGGTGAAGCTATTGTTGAGCATCTTGACTGAATCTTAATTCACTACTTTTTTTAGAATAATTTTATTTAAATTTAAATAAATGATATATCCAAATTTATAAATAACAATTAATTTGACTTATAAATGGGAGATAATTTGGATAAAAATAAACTCATTATTATCGGATTAATTATCATAATAATTGCATTATTAATAGGTATTTTCCTATCACTACAACCAACAAAAGAAGATACAAAAATAATTATTATTGGTAATTCTACAATGAATGGGGGAGAATATATTGTTTTTAAACTTTTTGACTCCAATAATGTGCCTATTGCCAATCAGACTTTAAATGCAACTATAACTTGTAATGGAAATACCAGTTCTTATCCTATCATTACTGATAATAATGGTAGTTATAAATTCACATTAAATGATTTTGATGGCAATATAACTATTAATGTCACATTTAATGGGAATGAAAACTATTCTGGAAATAATACCATAAAAAATATATTTGTTATAAAAAATGTTGCTCAATCATCTTATCAATCTGTTTCTTCAGGAAATGATGAACCTGAATATGGAACTGATGAATATGTTGATAAATGGGACCAATCATTAAGAGGAGATGGTTCCTGGGCATATACTCATGATCAACCAGTTAAAAAGGACAAACATGGAAATGAATACAAAAGAATGTATGATCCTGAGACTCACGAAAATTACTGGTATAATATGGGAAAAAGAGATTGGATAGTAGATTAAATATATAAAAATTTGGAATAAAACATTTATTCCAAAAATTATTCCTTTTTAACAATAATATTTGTCCATTTCAAATCGCTGCGTTCTTTTCTAACATCATCACTTAGCCATGTTTTTATAACTTTAAAACCTACTTTTTCAAATAGTTCAGCAGCTACTTCTTCAGTTAAGTCAGTATAGTATCTTCCTTCACGCTGTCCTTCAAATTCACCATGTTTAAATGATGCGCAAAAGATTCCATCACTTTTAAGTGCTTTTTTAAGTTTTAACAATACTGATTCTAATTCATCACTTGGAACATGTAAAAGTGATGCATAAGCCCATATTCCATCAAATTCATCTTCAAAATCAATATCTTGAACTAGCATATGTTTAACATCAATACCAGTATGTTTACTTGCAAGTTTACACATCTCAACAGACCCGTCAAATGCAAATACATTAAATCCAAGGTCCATAAAAACCTTTGTTTCTCTTCCAGATCCACATCCAACATCTAAAATATATGCATTTTCAGGAAGTAATTCTACAAACTTTTCATAGTTGTGACTTATATCTGCATTAACAGTTCCATTAAAAAATTCTTGGGCATTTTCATCATAAAAATTCATTTTTACGTCTCAATTTAACATATTTGTTTTTTTAGAAATAAGTAAATATTGATAAGAAGATATAATATTGTAGATATTATTGAAGGTTTTTATATGGAAGAATTAAGATCAGAAATTATTAAATTTCAAAAAGAAAGGGATTGGAAACAGTTTCATACTCCTGAGAATTTAGCAAAATCAATTTCTATTGAAGCTGCAGAACTTTTAGAACATTTTCAATGGAATAAAGAATATGATGTTAGTGAAGTTGCTGATGAACTTGCAGATGTTTTAAATTATTGTATTTTAATGGCTGATGCTCTTGATTTGGATATTAAAGAGATTGTATTAAATAAAATGAAGAAAAATGCCATTAAATATCCTGTAAGTAAATCATATGGTACTTCAAAAAAGTATACTGAGTTTTAAAAAAGGTAGATTTCAATGGATGATTATGGAAATTTAAAATTTGCAAGTCTCTTTCATGATATTGGTAAATTTTACCAAAGAACAAACAAATGCAATAATACTCATTGTGAATTGTCTGCGGCTTTTGTTAAAGACAAATTGATGATTTAGTTGAAAATTTAGTATTGTATCACCACAATCCTTCTAAATCTATAAACCCCGAATTATGTGTAATACTTCAAAAAGCAGATTATCATTCATCAAAAGAATGTATTGGGCTTGATGATGAATCAGTGATGCCTTTAACATCTATTTTTTCAAGAATCTCATTTGATGATGAAACTGGTGATGATCATTATGTTCCATTAGTTGAACTTGACTTTAATAAACCGTTACATGCTCAAAATAAAGATGTTATGAGTGAATGGGATTTAGTTCAAAAATATGAAGATATATTGATTAAATTTGAAAAAGAATTTGAAAACTTAGAAAATAATGATTTAGAAACTGTATTGGCTATTTTAAAAAAATACACATCAACAATTCCTGCTTCAACTCACTACTCTAAAAGTGATATTTCATTATATGATCATCTAAAAACAACCCTTGCTATTTCTAATTGCAGATATTTATTCTCAAAAGAAGAAAACTTAACTAAAAGCGATGATGAGGAAGTTTACAGAGTAATTAACGGTGAACTTTCAGGTATTTCTGATGTTTTATATGACATTCAAACATGTGATAATGATATGGTTAAACGTTTGCGTGGCCGTTCTCTTTATTTAAATTTATTAACAGAAGCAGTTGCTTCTAGAATTATCTTTGATTTAAATTTAGACTCTTCAAACATCATATATTGCAGTGGAGGACGTTTTATAATCATTGCACCAAACATTAAAAAAACAGAAGAGATTATTAATAAAATCAGTTTATTTGAGGAATTTGGTGCAGATTTGTTCTTAAATATTGTTTCAAAACCTGCATGTGGAGATGAGCTTGGAGAATTTGATAAAGTATTATCAAGGCTTAATTTATTGTCTGATGAAAACAGAAAACATAAATTTACAAATCAAATCAATGAATTAATCACTAAAAACAATTCCAATTCATTATCAGAATTTGATGAATCTAAAATAGGTGATGTGGCTGCAAATGCCAAATATTTAATTAAGTATATTTGTGATGAGAAAATTACAAATTCACTATTCTATTCCAAATTAAACATTGGATACATATTTAAAAAAGATAAAAAAGGTATTGACAGCATTATATGTGAAAATAAAGATATTCAATTTACTGTTTATAAATTAAATGATACTGATTTTCTTGATATAGATATTGTATCTAATAATGTTTCATTTGACTTTAAAGTTATGGGAAACAGTGTTCCAAATATTGATGGAAAACCATTGTTTCTTAATCATTTAGCCAAATTAGCAGATGGTGCAGATAAGATTGGAGTAGTAAAAATAGATGCTGATAACCTTGATTTGATCTTTTCAAAAGGTTTAGGTGAAGGTGCTAAAAGCATTTCCAGAATATCTTCTCTAAGTTTTTATATTGATTTATATCTCTCAGGTAGGGTTAATCAGGTTGCAAGCAGATTTAATTTCGCAACTGAACAGCCAAAAGACATAGAAAGTGAAATTATAGAACTTGAATTTAATGATTTAGATAAAAAAACAATTTTTAAACCAAAAGGAAAACTTCCAAAAGGCGAAGGTGTATCTTCAATATATGTTATTTACTCAGGTGAAGATGATTTACTTGCTGTAGGTCCATATGATGATGTAATTAAGTTTGCATTGGAGTTTAGAAATAAATTCAAAAAATGGGCAACGAATAATGATTTAATTAATCTTTCAGCAGGAATTGTAATTGTTAAACCAGAATTTTCAATAGGAAAAGCAGCAATAATGGCTGATAGAGAACTTAAAATATCAAAAAGCAGTGGAAAAAATAAAATTACAATGTTTAATGAACCGTTAAGCTGGGAAGAATTTGAAAAGATATTTGACTTTTAATATTACTTTTCAAATGCTCTTGGAATAATTGGTTTAAGTATAAAATCTAAATAATATGATATAATGATGGACTGGCAATATAGTAATTACTCAAAAATCAACTCTGATATTCAAAAACATTTTCCTTTTGAAAATCCACGAGCTGATCAATTAGAGACAATTTCCGAGATTATTGAAGCTATAAATCAGGGTTATGAGTATATTGTACTGGAGGCTGGTACTGGAACTGGTAAATCTGCCATTGCAGCTACTTTATCCAATATGTCAGAATCATCATACATTTTAACCATCACCAAACAACTTCAAGACCAGTATTTAAGAGATTTTAAAGATTTTAGAGTAGTTAAAGGCAGATCCAATTTTAATTGCCAGAATTACTTAAATCAATCATGTTCTGAAGGTAAATGCATCACAGAAGGCATTGACTGTAAGTTTTCTCTTAAAAATAGAGAAAATGAAATAAGACGTGACAATACCTGTCCATATTATTATCAAAAATATCTGGCCTTGAATTCCAAAACTGTCATTTCAAATTATTATTACATGTTTTTAGAGCTTAATTATGTAAAAGACTTTGAAAAAAGAGAGTTATTAATCTTTGATGAAGCACATAACCTTGAATTAACTTTAATGGATGAATTAACATTGGAGTTTTCCAAAGGGGATTTGAAGGAATATCTTAATTATAATTTAACTTATGAAAAAATAGATGAGTTAAACAATTCAAAGTATACTAATTGGATTGATTTTATTAATGAAATTAAGCAAGGATACATTGAAGAGTTAGAAAAGCTTGAAAGCTTAAATAAAATTGAGTTAATTGAAAAAATAGCTTTTGTAAGACATCAGATTGGCGATTGTAACAGGTTTATTGATAATTTAACTCTTGATCCTGAAACATGGATTTTTGATTGGGATGAAGATAATCAGATAGCTCAGTTTAAGCCCTTAAAAATCAATAACTACACCAGAACTACTCTTTTTGATTATGCTGATGTTTGTATTTTTATGAGTGCTACAATTCTTGACTGGAAGCTATTTTCTAAATGGCTTGGAATTCCAGAAGATAAGATTTATGCAATCAGACGTAAAAGCCCATTTGATATTAAAAATAATCCAATTACTGCTTTTGAGGATTATAATTTATCCAGAAGTTTCATCAAGGCTAATGCTCCAAGAAGTATTAAAACAATTGATGAAATTTTAAATAAACATAAAAATGAAAAGGGAATTATACATACTGTCAGTTTAAAATGCAGAGATTTAATTATGGATAAATTAGATAATCCCCGATTAATCACACATGATAAAGAAAATAAAACAGAAGTAATTGAGAAATTTATCAAATCAGATGAACCTCTGGTTTTAATATCTCCTTCAATGGGTGAAGGTGTTGATTTACCTGGTGATTTGTGTCGTTTTCAAATAATTTATAAATTACCGTTTCCTGATTGGGGAGATAAACAAATAAATCAAAGAACCGGCATTGACAGAGAATGGTATGATTATAAAACCTGTCTTAACCTTGTTCAAACTCACGGAAGAGGAATGAGATACCTAGATGATTATTGTCATACTTATGTAATTGACAATCGTTTTAAATCATATATTAAAGAATCATATCCACGTAATTTCCTGCCAGACAGATTTAGAGAATCTATTGAAGGAATGGAAATTGATTTAGAAGAAAAAAACAGATTAATGAAAATCGGCGATGAATATCTAAACAATAATGACTATGAAAATGGTATTAGGTTTTTCAAACAGTTATTGGATGATGATTTGTTTTTAAATGATATATATCCATATATGAGTTTATCAAGACTTTACCATGAAACTGAGTTATATGAAAGCGAAGTTCAAATAATAATGAAATATTTAAGTTCAGGAAATAAATCTGAGCATTTCAATAAGCAATTAGCTAAGCTTTCAGATATGGGTTATTATTAAATCAATTAAACACAACTTATATTAACTTTTCAAACTAGACATAATACTAAAAAGTTAATTAGGTATTTCATATGTTAGAGTGGACTGTTTGTAAAAATTGCGGCACAATACTGGATAATTCTCAAAATATCTGTTCAAATTGCAAAAGCAATGTTGAAAAAGTAGATATTGATTATTTGAGAAATTATCTGAATAATTTGAATTTTATTTTAAAAACATTGGATATTTTTACTCCTTATTCTTCAATGGAGCAGTTAAAAAACAATAGCTTAGAAGACATTATTCAAAAAGATTTGTTTAATTATTTTTCCTATCTTGGATGGGGCGATGGAAAAATAACTGATAATGAATTGGAGTTTATTAATTTAATTTTAGATAAAAATTTCACAAAAGAAGATATTGCAAAACAAACTATTGATGAAATACCAGTATCTTTTAGTTGTCTTAAAGAAATTGATGATGTTGCCAAAAATCTTGATATGTGTCAAGTAAACTCATGTAATGAGTTATTTAGCTGTTTTAAGATTTTTGGGAAATTCTTTATTACAGTTGATGATGATTTAAATGAAGATGTTTTAAAACTATATGCTAACTACATCTCAAAATTAGAAAGCACTCTAACCAATGAAAATATTACTTTAAAACCGGCGAAACTTCCAGATAGTGATGAAATAAATAAACAAGAAGATCAACACTCCCTTGAAGAGTACCTTGATGAATTAAACAAACTTGTTGGTCTTGAAAAGGTTAAAAAAGATGTTAATTCCCTTATTAATCTTGTTAGAATTAGAAAATTAAGAAGTGAGCGTGGAATTAAACAGCCTCCAATGAGTCTTCATTTGGTGTTTTCCGGAAATCCTGGAACTGGTAAGACTACTGTTGCAAGACTCTTATCTAAAATATACTGTGAAATTGGACTTTTATCAAAAGGACATTTAGTTGAAACAGACCGTTCAGGACTTGTTGGTGGTTTTGTTGGTCAAACTGCAATTAAAACCCAAGAAGTAATCCAGTCTGCTCTTGGTGGAATATTATTTATTGATGAAGCTTACAGCTTAACATCAAAAAGTGAAAATGATTATGGAGCTGAAGCTATTGATACTCTTCTAAAAGCAATGGAAGATCATCGTGACGATTTAATTGTAATTGTTGCTGGTTATCCTGCACTTATGGATAAGTTTTTATACTCAAATCCTGGTTTAGAGTCCAGATTTAACAAATTCATATACTTTGAAGATTATAATGAAGAAGAATTGTATAATATCTTCCAGCTTATGAGTAAAGAGTCAAATCTAACTATTAATGAAGCAGGAGATAATTATTTAAAAGAGTATTTTAAGAAAGTATATGAAAACAGATTCTCAAATTTTGCTAACGGAAGAGCAGTTCGTAATTTATTTGAAGAAGTAATTACAAACCAAGCTAACAGATTAGCTAATAAAAGCGAAATAACCGATGATGAATTAAACACTTTAACATATGAAGATTTTTTAGTTGATGAAAATGAGTGAGAAAATTTGTATTAAATGTGGAAATAAAGTAGATAGCAGCGTAAATTTCTGTCCACGCTGTAAATCACAGTCATTTAAAAATGTTAATGAACTTGTAAAACCCAAAGGAAATATAATTCATAAATTGTTTTATACTTATAAAGACAGCTACTTTGTACTCTCAAAGTCCAAACTCCTTGCAATAATTACCTTTATCATATTTGCAGTGTCATTTTTACAGTTTAGTGTTCCAATAATTTTTGCAATTATAATTGCATTTTTAATTTATGTAATTGGTTTTTCACTAAGAAGAATTATTGATGATAAAAGACCTAATAAAAAATACTTCAAAAACAATAATTTAGGAGTAATTACTGATTTAAAACATTTAATTGGATATTGGCAGGATAAATATACTGGTGAGTTTGTCTTATCAAAAACTAAATTAATTTCATGGTTAGTGTTCTTTTTATTTGCATTTTCAGCAAGTACAATCAAAAATGCAACTTTATTCAGTGTTGTATTAACTGCTTTAATATTTGCAGCACCAACTTTTGGAATTGGTTATGCAATTCACAGATTTATCACATCCAGACCTGTTAAGAAAGTTGTTGAAAAAACAGAACCTCTTCTTAACAAAGCTGTTAAAGTTAAAACTCCAAAAGAAACTAAAATTAACAAGGACATTCCTGATTTTAGTAAATACGAAAAGCAGCTTAAAGAATTATGTACAATGTATGAAATTAAAGAGAATAATGCTCGTAAATTAATTGAAAAACGTTTTACTCCACCTCAATTAACCTATGACAGGTTCATTAAGTCTGTAGATAACTCAACTAAAATGTTTAATATGCACAGTGAAGCTATTTCCAATATTTTAGAAATGGCATCTCATGAAAGTGAAAAAATAGACAAAGAAATCAACAACCGTTTAGATATTCTTAAATCTCTTGTTAAAAAGATGGATGAACTTGTTGATGAATTGGTTATTAGTTTAAATGAGAGTGATGATGAAGGAAATGTCGACACTGTATTTGGTGATATGGACGATTTAATTGACTCTGTTAAAGACTATTAACTCATTTGTATTTATCATTATTAGTAAATAGTATAATCTACAAATTTACTAGTAATGACTAATCATAAACACTTGCGTACAGTAATTGAAGATATATATTCAAATGAAAATCAACTAACCGAAGAGCTTACTGCTCGTTTAATTCACGAGTTTAGATATTCTAATCTTTATATTCCTGCTAAAAGGGAAAATGATACTTTAAATTTTATTATTTATGAAGATGAAGGATCTAAACTCACACCGTTATTTACTGATATGGATGAATTCAGGAAGTTTTACAAAAACGATGAAAACATTCAGGTATTGCAAAATCCATTTGAATTATATCAAAATGTGCTTAAAACAACAGATATTGATGGTTATGTTTTAAATCCATCAACTGAGAAGTATCTTTTTAAAAAAGAATTTATTTTAGCAATAAAAAACATTCCTAAAACTAATTTTTATACAACCAACCCATATTCACAAGAGGAATTGTTATCTTTGAAAAAATCCGTTGACAATACTGATTTAGAGTCATTTATTGGGGATAGATCTTATGTTGGAGATTATGAAAGTTTATTTGAAAAAATGGCTAATTCACAATTGCTTGGATTGATGCTTTCTGATTTAAGCATTGATAAAGAGATTATTTCACTTAAACAAAGCGGACCTATCGCTTCAATGTATACTGATAATATTGGTGGTGTTTATGCAACAGTATTTACATCAGAAAGTAAAATGGATGTAATTAACACTGATAAAAACAAGTATTCCCAACTTGTTAATCTTGCAACTCTTGTAAACTTTATTTTAACTGAAGATATGGATGGACTTATTTTAAATCCTGAAAGTGATAATGTTTTAATTCCAAGAGTTACTCTTTTGAGATATTCGCTAGGTTTTGAAATGTATGCAAATAATGATAGATTATCTGAAGCAATGTATTATTTATTTAAAATTTAAGGTGATGCAATGTCTGAATTATCACAATTAATTCAAATTAATAAGAATATTGAAAAACAAAACGAAGAAATTATTCGTCTTTTAAAAATAATAGCTAATGAAGCAGAAGATGAAGAAATTGAAGAAAGTATTGAAGAAGAGTTAAACGAAGAATATTTGGATGAAAATACTCTTTTTAGATATGGTGTAGGCAAATCAATTGAAGGTAAAATGGGTGTTGGTGAGGTTTATTTTATTGAAGATAAAAACATGTTTAAACTTTCAGTTGACAAAAACAACACAACCATTGATAATTTAACAGGTAGTGCTAAGCCTAGCTCATTTGCTTTAGAGCAATTAATAGCAAATGAATCCATGAAAAATAATGTTAGTTTAGAAGATGGTACAGTAATCATTAGTTTGGATAATTCAAACAATTTGGCTGAAAGTTTAAAGATTTGTGTAGAGCAAAGTGCAAAAAAAGTATTTATTCCAGTATCAGCATCAACACAACTAATTGGTGCTCCTCAGCAGATTATGCAATTAGTTAAACTTGATGTTTATAAAAACGAAGAAAATTTAATTGAAAAATTGTTTAATAAGTAAAAAGAGTGAAAGGACATTTTTTAATGTCCATTTAATTTTTTAAATACTGTTTACTACTTACCTTTTTGTTTTTTAAAAGATGAGTATCTGCTTTTTTGTTTTTAGAGTGATGATTATTGTCTGTTTTTTTATTTTTTAAAACATGATTATTCAAATAATGAATATAATCTGCAGAAACTTCAGGAATTTCATAATGATTATCACCTAAAGGACAATAATGAATTTCATCATTAAGTTCTAAAAGATTACTAGAAGAACTGTCATTTAAATCAATTGAATGATTATTTGCATTGTCACTTGCTGCTGCAACAAATCCGATTGAACTAATCATAATTACGCTAAATAATAATATTAATTTTATTTTTTTAAAATTCAAAGTTTTTCACCATATTAATAATATCTTTTTTAATAACCCAATTGATTTAGGTTTACCTAAATAAATATTGTATCCTCATAGCATATAAATATTTAGGCATAACTAAAAAATTAATATTAGAAATATTTTTAAAAATCAAAAGAAAAATGATTAACTATGAATATTAAAGAAAGAATAATCCAATTAAACTTAGAACATACTGGACAAACAAAAGACATAAATGATGTTCTTATTACCATTATTTCCAAATTCCAATTATTCGAACCATGCTTATACTTATCAGAAGACGATGACTGGCTTAATGTTTCAATGATTTCTCTTGAAAATGAAGATTTCTCACAATCAATGTCAATTCTTAAAAAAGAAATTACTGCATTTGGTGTTTTCAACAAAGAAGATGTTGACATTAATGTTCCACCAGTAGGATCACAGGACTTGTACCAATGAAAGAAATATTTGTAGATGCTGATTTTGATGTAGAAGAAATTACATCAAAAATCAACAATTTAATGTCAAAATGGTCAATTCAACTTTTAGATATAAATGGACCAAACTGGATAGTTTTTGACTATGAAATGGAAATCAAATACGTATTCATATTTGATGTTGATTTTAATGATTTAGAAACCCGTATCAAACTTGAAGACTTAAAACTAAATGTTATTTATCATATCAAAAGCTTAAAAGATGAAACAAGATACAGAGACAACCTTATTAATGCAGTTTTTTTTGATTAAAAAAACTTGCTCTTTTTTTATTATAAACAAATACTTTATTTAATTAAAAAAATATAATTATAAATATACAAATTTTTTATAGGTGTATTAATGGATTTAAATGTAGGTGTTATTGGAGCAGGCGCATTAGGTACTGCTATTTCTCAACAGATTAGTGAAAATATATCCGAGTTAATATTGCTTTTAAGAAACAAGGAGCTTTGTGATGATATTAATAATCTGGGATATAATACCCAATACTACCCTAATTCAAAATTAAATGACAATATTAAAGCTACCATTGACATTAATGATTTATCAAATTGTGATATTATCTTTTTGGCAATACCATCATCTGCTTTTAGAAAAACTCTTGAAGATTTAAAACCTATTGTTAAAAAGGATGTTATTATAGTAACTACTGCTAAAGGAATTGAATATCCTTCCCTAAAAACTATGGGTAAAATAATTGAAGAGTATTTTGATGATAATTATGTTGCATTGTCAGGACCAAATTTTGCATCAGAAATAATGCTTAATTTACCAACAGTAACCAATATTGCTTCCAAATCCTATGAAAACTCACTTAAAGTTAAAAAGGTGCTTACAACCAAACAGTTTAAAGTGAAAATCATTGATGATATTTGCGGAATTGAACTTTGTGGTATTCTCAAAAACATCAATGCAATAGCTAACGGTATTTGTGAAGGTATGAATGTTAATGAAAATGCTCGTTTTGGTATTTTAACCAGAGGATTTAAGGATACAATAATGATTATTGAAGCTATGGGTGGTAAATCCGAAACAGTGCATGAATACTGTGGATTTGGAGATTTAATTTTAACTTCAACATCACATGAAAGCAGAAACCATACTTTAGGAATATTATATGGTCAAAGATTAATCATTGATGAAAATGCAAGTGGTATTGTATTTGAAGGTAAAAATTCAATTAAAGCTATAAAAGAGATTTGTTCAAACAACAACATCAGCAGTGGTACTGTAAACTTTGTATATGATGTAATTATTAAGAAAATAACTCCTACAAAAGCGTTTAATAAATTATGGGAAAATATTGAATAGGTGATAATGATGATTGGCGTAATTTTATCTGCAGGAATGGGAACAAGATTAAGACCTCTTACTGACGAAATTCCAAAACCTTTACTCGAGATTAATGACATGACATTACTTGAAAGAATGATTAAAAACTGTATGGGTGCTGGAATTCGCGAATTCATTTTAATTGTAGGTTATAAAAAGCAAAAAGTTTATGAAATCGCTCCTGAGTTTGAAGAAAAATTAGATATCTCAATTAAAATTGTAGAAAACAATGAATACAACGAAACAAATACTTCCGTTTCAACATACATTGCAACTTCTTTAATTGAAAAAGAATGTTTGGATGATTTTATTTTAATAAACGGAGATAATGTTGTAGATCCTGAAATCATTACAAGAGTTGCTGCTACAAAAAATACCAGTTTAATTGTTGATAACTTCAAACAACTAAATGAAGAATCATTTAAATTAATTTTAGATGATGTAAAAACCAATGAAGATAACTCAATAGCTAACGGTATTATCTCTGAAATTGGAAAAGAAATTGATATCGCATTATCAACCGGAGAGTTTATTGGTGTTTCAAAAGTTGTTAAAAGTGATGTAGCTAGTTTTAATGAGATATTAGTTGATTTAATTGATGATGACAGGCAAAACTATTATGATTTTGCATACAAAACCTTATCAAACAAAACAACTATCGATTATGTATTAACCAATGGTCTTAAATGGACTGAAATCGATGATTACAATGACTGGAAAATAGCTAATGAACTTGTTAGTGAATTTGAAAATTAATTTTAACCATTATTTATTGAAAATGTGATATAATGGCCTTTAAAAACAAAATTAATAATTTAAAAGAGTGTTTAGAAAACAATACTCTTTATGATAATTATTATAAATGTGATATTGATGATGATATCATATATTTAGAGTCAAGAAACGGTCAGGATTTCACAGGAAACATTTTTAGAATAGTTGAAGAAATATCTAGTGGAGATTATGGTAATTTTAAGATATATGTCTATGCAACTGAAGATGTTAAAAGTAAAATTGAATTATTTCAAAAAAATTACAATTTAGACATATATAAAGTTATTAGTGATAAAAAAGAAGCTGTTAAAATATTGTTTAGAGCCAAATACATTTTTACTGACTCAAATATTCAATATAAATTTATTAAAAAACCAGGACAAATTTTTGTTAATACATGGCACGGTACACCATTAAAACTTATGGGTTTTGATAATCCGTCAGAGAGATTATCTATTGGAATAATTCAAAGAGCATTCTTTTTTAGTGATTATCTTTTATATCCAAATGATTTTATGATGGATAAGATGACTACTTCTTATATGATTGATAAGATTTATCCTGGAAAAATTTTACTTGAAGGATATCCAAGAAACAGTGTTTTTCTAAATAAATCAACACTTAAAGACAAATTAGGATTATCTGATAAAGAAGTTTTCATTTATATGCCTACATATAAGGGAACTGTTGCCAATAGAAAAGATGAAAAGCAAAAAAGAGATGTTAATGCTTTTTTAAATAAATTGGATTTGAAATTAAATGACAATCAGGTTTTGTTTGTTAAGTTTCATCCATTTAACCAGTCACAAATTGACTTTTCTTCATTTTCACATATTAAAGCATTTCCTGAAGGCTTTGAAAATTATGATGTTTTAAATACTGCTGATGTTCTTATTACTGATTATTCTAGTGTATTTTTTGATTTTGCAAATACTAAAAGAAAGATTATTCTTTTTAACTATGATGAGCAGGAATATTTAAAAGACCGTGGAATTTACATCCCTCTTGAGGATTTGCCTTTTCCTAAGGTTCAAAGTATTGATGATTTAATCCATGAGCTAAATACACCTAAAAATTATGATGACAGTGAATTTGTTAGCGAATTTTGCAAATATGAGTCAGTTGATAGTGTAAAACGTATATGTAACAGAGTACTTAACAATGAAAATGACAGCAAATATAAAATAATTGAAAATTCAAAAAAGAATATATTAATTTATGTTGGATCTATGGAAAATAATAAAGCATTAAATCAACTTATTCAAATGCTTAGACAGTTAGATGAAAATGTTAATGTTTTCATTTCATATAAACCATGGAGCCAAAACATAAAAGAAAACTATATGACAATATTTGAAGATTTCCCAGACAATATTGAATTTTTACCATTGAGCTTTAACATAGCCCCATCATTAAATGAAAAAATTGATTTGAATAAATTTATTAAAAAAGACAATAAAAATATTGGTGAAAAACTAATAAATTTATTTAAACGTTCATACAAAAGACAATATGGAGATTTTCAATTTGATTTAGTATTGGATTTTCTAAGTAATGACTTTGAACAATCCTTATTATTCGCCCATTCAGGCTTAAAAAACGCAATAGTAATTGACAAAAATACTAAAACTAAAGCTTATACACAATTTAGTGAAATTTACGAAATATCAGAAGTTAACTTAAAAGAAATTATATATGGTGAGAATAAATGACCTTTATAAGTATTATCATCCCATTTAACAGTGCTCAAAGATATCTAAGAGACTGTTTAGACAGTATCAGTGAAGAAAAATTAGATGATGCTGAAATCATATTAATATCAAATGGAATAGATGAACCACTTGATGAATTTTTAGAAGACTACGAGGATTTAAACATAAAAAGAATTGATTTTAAAGACAATATTGGTGTTGCTCGAGCACGTAATATTGGAATTGAAAATGCACAGGGAGAATATGTTTATTTCATAGACTGTGATGATTATGTTGATAAAGATTCATTAAATAAACTTATCCAAGCTGCTAAAAGCACTAAAGCAGATTTTGTTAATGGAGAACGTATAACTACTCCATATATCAGAAGCAGATTTAATGAAGAACTTGAAAAACCACACGCTGTACCTCATAAAAAAGGTGATTTAAGCGATATGGAATATTCATTATTACTTCTTGCAAGAGATAAAACCAAAAAACACGAATTTATGTCCTGTTTACATGCTTTAATCAAAAAAGATAAAATTTCAGATATCAGATTTGACGAAACTCAAAGATATTTCACAGATTATTACTTTATGATTGATGTTTTGGAAAATATTGAATCATTTTATGGTGTTGAAGGTGCATGGTATGCTAAAAGACACAGAGATGATCCAATAAACTTAACTTCTCTAAGCCAGGAACTTAAAGATGAGAAGTTCGTATTGTATTTTGACCAATATTTCAAAGTGAAAGACATATTAGCTAAAAAACAAGAAAAAAAATTTAAAATACTCTCAAAACATATCACAATAGCATTATACAAATATTACTACTATAGATATTCCTTATTATTCTTAAATAATAAAAAAGAATGTATTAGGACAGTCTATTTTGATAAAATGTGTGAAATTTCAAAAGACTTCGATGAATTGGTAAACTGGAAAAGTAAAAGAGAAGTCAAAGCACTACAATCAAAAGATATGGTAAAATATGAAAAATTGCTTAGATTCCGTTACGGTTATGTTCAAACCAAAAAAATCATGAAAAAACCGTCAAAATTGAATTTATGGTTTTATAATGAAGTTTATAATAAAAAACCAACTCAAGATAACAAGATAATATTTATCAGTTTTGGAGGTAAATACTACTCAGACAGTCCAAAATACTTATATGAATATTTATACAACAATTATGGGGATAAATTTGAATATGTATGGGTTATTAATGATCCGACCGTTGAAATTCCTGGAAATCCAAAGAAAGTAAAAAGATATTCCCGCGAATACTACAAAGAAGTTGCACAATCAAAATATTGGGTAACCAACGGAAGACATCCTGAAAGATTAAGGAAAAAAGAAGACCAGGTTATTGTATCCACATGGCACGGTACTCCTCTTAAAAGATTAGGATTGGATATTGGAGATATCTACACTAAAAACCCTAGAATTAAAGAATCATATATTAAAAATGGTGAAGAATGGGATTATTTAATTTCTCCAAACCGTTACACAACAAATATTTTGAAAAGCTGTTTTGCATATCCACGTGACATTTTAGAAAGTGGATATCCAAGAAACGATATCTTATATAATGCTACTGACAGCCAGGTTAATCAGATAAAAGAGAATTTAAGCATTCCTAATGATAAAAAAATCATTCTTTATGCTCCAACATGGAGAGATGATGAGTTTTATGATACTGGATCTATTAAATTTACATTAAAACTTGAATTGGATAAATTAAAAGAAGCTATTAGTGATGAATATATTGTACTAGTTAGAACACATTATTTCATTTCAAATAATCTTGATTTAACACCATATGAAGGCTTTGCTTTTGATGTAAGTAGCTACAATGATATTGCAGAATTATATTTAATCAGTGATATGTTAATTACCGATTATTCCAGTGTATTTTTCGATTTTGCAAACCTTAAAAGACCAATTTTATACTACACTTATGATTTGGACAAATATGAAGGTATGCTTAGAGGATTCTACATAGATATTCACGAAGAAGTCCCAGGACCATTATTATTTACAACCGAAGAGGTAATTGATAGTATCAAAAATATTGATGAAATTAATGATAAGTACAAAGAAAAATATGATAAATTTTATGAAACCTACTGTAATGTTGATGATGGAAATGCATCAAAAAGAATAGTAGAGGCAGTTTGGAAAAATAATTTATAAACTATTAAAATCTTATATAATAATAATATAAAGGTGTTTTAAATGTATAAAAAAATTTTACTCCCAACCGATGGGTCAGGATATGCTAATCAGGAAATCGATAGAGTAACTAAATTAATTGCAGATGATGGAGAAATCATAATCTTATCAGTTGCTGGAAAATTAAGTCCTAATGCATTCCAACGCAGAAAACATGTTAAAGAAGTAAATGAAGGCATGTATGATGAAGCTAAAGAAAATGCAGAACTAATGGCAAAAGAATTCCCTGAAGGATACAATATTAAAACCATGGTAAAAACCGGTTTTCCTGCTGAAACAATTAATAAAGTCGCTGAAGAAGAAGGCGTTGAATTAATTGTTATTTCTGCTTCAGGTAAAAGCGGACTTCACAAATTCATCATTGGAAGTGTAGCTGAAAAAGTTTTAAAAACTTCCGAAATCGATGTTTTATTAGTTCACAATACTGATTAAGGAGTAAGTATGAATTCAAGAAACATAATTATTTCCATTATCATAATAATTTTGGTTCTTGGAGGTATTTTTGTATATATTTCAGCAAATACACAGGAAACAAAAATAGCATTTGTTTCAAATACCACCGTTCAAAATGGAGATAATCTTACAATCCAACTTAAAGGACTATATAAAAACGCTATTCCAGATCAAGAAATTAATTTAAAAATATTAGATGATTCTGGATGGGCGCACAAGTATAATGTAACCACTAATGAAACCGGTGAAGGTAGTATTCAAATTTTAGGATTTGATAATGGAAACTACACTTTACATGCAGATTATAACGGTACATTATTCTTAAAAGAATCACATCAAAGATTCCCATTTACTATTGATGATGGATATTCATAATATCCATAACTTTTTTTATTTTTATTAAAACTAATTTAGCTATTTTTTTACTTTATTTAAGAAACAATTAATATATTGAAAAAATAGAAATATAATTAATATATTGAAAAAATAGAAATATAATTAATTGGTGAAATTATGGCTTTAGTTTCTGTTATAATTCCAATATTTAATGTTGAGAATTATTTGAAAAAATGTTTAAAAAGCATTATAAATCAAACATTGAAAGATATTGAGATAATTTGTATAAATGATGGATCTAGTGACAGTTCTCTTAACATATTAAATGATTTTGCTAGTAGTGATGAAAGAATAATTGTATTGTCACAAAAAAATCACGGACCTGCAAAAAGTAGAAATGAAGGTTTAAAAATAGCTAAAGGCAAATATATCTTTTTTGTTGATTCAGATGACTATATTCAAGATTATACTTTAGAAAAGCTATATGAAAATGCAAAAAATAATGATTCTGATATTGTAATGTTTAAAATGTCCGAATTTATCCGTGAAGATGAATTACTTCAAACAAATAGATTTAATCTTGATGAAGTGTTTGAAGATACTGATTTTAACAATTTCACATTCACATATAAAGATATTAAACCATATGTTTTAAATAATAGCTTTTCTGCTTGCTCTAAATTCTATAAAAAGAGTTTTTTAGATAGTTATGATGATTTTACATTTCCTGAAAACTTGATATTTGAAGATGTTCCATTTCATGTTAAATCTTTAATTAGATCATCCAAAATATCATTCGTTAGCGATTATCTTTATAATTACCGTGTGTCAAATTCAAACTCCATTATGCATTCTGATAAAAACAGAAATGACATATTTAAGATATGTAACCTTGTAGAAAATGATTTGAAAAATGAAGACTGTTTTGAAGAGTTTGAAAGAGAATTTAGTGAGCTTAAAACAAATCAGATTTATCATTATGCAATGCAGGCTAAATCAGAAGACTATTTAAAGACTGCTAAAGAAGAAATTAGTAAATTAGATTTAGATAAACTTTCAAACAGATTATTTAGTAAAGCTAATGTAATTTTAGAGTGTGAAGATATTGCTGATTTTATTGTTAAAAAATATGAACTTGAAATAAGTGAATTAAAAAGTGCAAATGAAATCATAATAGAAAAAAACAAAAAACTTAAACAAAAAAATGCAAAACTAAAAGATAAGAACTCTAAATTAAAAGAGAAAAATAAAATTTTATCTGATAAAAATGAAGAGATATTATCTTCTAGAAGTTGGAAAATAACCAAGCCACTTAGAAAAATAAAAAAAAGGTGATTGATTGAGTATAGATAAACCTGCTGTTAGTATTATAATTCCTGTATATAATACTGAAGAATATCTTGAGGAATGTTTGGATAGTGTATTGAATCAGACATTAAAAGATATTGAAATTATTTGTATTGATGACAAGTCCAGTGACAAATCACTTGATATATTATTGGAATATGCAAAAAAAGACAATAGATTAAAATTAATACAGCACAAGGAAAATAAAGGCCAGTCAATTGCAAGAAATACTGCACTTAAACAGGTAAATGGTGAATATATCTCATTTTTAGATAGTGATGATAAACTTGATCTTGATGCATATGAAAAACTTTATGACTTTACAAAGGACACTAAACAGGATGTAATATTATATAATATTGTTAGATTTAATGAAAAAAAGGTCCAGGAAAGTGAATTACATATTAAATCAGAAAATAATATTAAAAAAACTAATCTTTTAGAAAATCCTGATTTAATATATGATACAGTATGTAATAAATTCATTAAAACTAGTTTTTTGGTTGAAAATGATCTTGAATTTGTAGATAAATTATATGAAGATATACTCTTTTCAATGCAGATACTAACAAAAACAAAATCAATTGGTGTGTATAACGACACTAATTATTACTGGAGAAAGCGTAAAAACACAAATAAGTCAGTTACACAAAAAAGAACTGATATTAAAAACATCAAAGACCGCATATTCATAATAAAAGAAGTAATTAGCTTATTCGAGAATAGTGAATATAACTTCATTATGGATAATTTATATAAAAAATTACTTGAGATTGACTTTAGATTATATATAAATCAAATTGACAGAGCTAATGATGAATATAAAAAGATAATCATTGATGAAATGCTTCCTATATTAAAAACAATTCCTGATAATGTCTTTGAAAACTTAAATTCACTTGAAAAAATCAAATATGATTTACTGTTAAGTGAAAAAATAGATGAATTGGAATATCTCACATCTAAACAAAGAGAACATAAAAAACTAAAAAAACAGAACTCTAAATTAACTAAAAAGACTAAAAAACAAAAAGATAAGAATAAAAAGTTAAAAAAGGAAATTAAAGTCTTAAAATCAACAAAAGGTTGGATTAAATATAAATTGAATAATATTTACAACAGACTATTTAAATAATTATTTTATTCTATTTTTACATAAAAATGCTATTAAATTTATTATCATCACCATTAATAGTATTTAAATAAGCAATAAGGAAATAATAATACATAAATATATTAAAACATAAAAAATATTATGTAGATTAGAAAAAAAGTTCTTTTCTATAAAAATACTGGTGTTTTTTATGAATAAAAAAATAGGTTTTATTTTAGCTTTAGTAATAGTATCTTTAATGATGGTATCTACTGTAAGCGCAGGTTTTTTTGATTTTTTAGGAGGAAATGACTCATCTGCAAACGATGACAGTACTTTCATTGTTGGTTTTGATGCAGAATTCCCACCTTACGGATATAAAGATGACAGTGGAAACTACACTGGTTTCGACTTAGACTTAGCAAAAGAAGTTTGTGAAAGAAACAACTGGACTTTTAAAGCACAACCAATTGATTGGGATGCTAAAGACGCAGAATTAGACTCTGGATCTATCGATTGTATCTGGAACGGATTCACAATTGATGGAAGAGAAGACAACTACACCTGGTCTGAACCTTACTTTGACAACAAACAAGTATTTGTTGTTAAAACCGATGCAGGTATTAATTCCCCTGCTGACTTAAAAGGTAAAACCGTTGAAGTACAAAAAGATTCTTCAGCATTAGCTGCTCTTCAAGGAGATAACAAAACTTTAGCAGATACTTTTGGAACTTTAACTGAAGTTGCTGATTACAACACCGCTTTCATGGATTTAGAAGGTGGAGCTTGTGATGCTATTGCAATGGATATTGGTGTTGGAGAATATAACATTAAAACCAAAAACGCAACTGACAAATTCCAAATCTTAAAAGAATCAATTACCAGTGAAAAATATGGTATCGGATTCAAATTAGGAAACACTGCATTAAAAGACCAAGTACAATCCACATTAGATGAAATGTTTGCTGATGGTACTGTTTCTAAAATTGCAGCAAAATACGGTATCTCTGAAGATGCTTTAATATAAGGTTAAATTAGTTGAAGGGAGACTCTAAATGATATTAAGTAATGTAATTGCACAATTATTAGGAGGTATGGTTACCTCAATTGAAATATTCTTACTTACATTATTATTCTCTCTTCCTCTCGGTTTAGTTGTAGCCGGAGGAAGAATGAGTAGATTTGCACCATTAAGATGGTTAATGAGAATTTATATTTCAGTTATGAGAGGAACACCATTAATGTTACAATTAATTATTGTATTTTTTGCACCGTATTATGTATTTGGTATAAATTTAACTCCAGAATATAGATTTATAGCTGTTATCATTGCATTTACAATAAATTACGCAGCATACTTTGCTGAAATTTATAGAGGTGGAATTGAAGCTATTCCTAAAGGACAATACGAAGCAGCGAAAGTATTGGGATATAATAAATTTGAAACATTTTTCATAATTGTATTGCCACAGGTATTTAAAATAGTTCTTCCTTCAATTACCAATGAAGTAATTACTCTTGTAAAAGATACTTCTCTTTCATTTGTTATTGCAATTCCAGAAATGTTTACTGTTGCAAAACAAATTGCAGCTGCAGACGCATCAATTGCAGCATTACTCGTTGCAGGAGTATTCTACTACATATTAAATGCAATTGTTGCATTTGTAATGGAATATATAGAAAAAAGATTAAGCTATTATGACTAGAGGGGATCTTATGAGTTTACTTGAAATAAAACATCTAAAAAAAAGCTTTGGAGATAATGTTGTTTTAAAAGATATCTCCTTAAGTATAGACAAAGGTGAAGTATTAGCCATTATCGGACCGTCAGGATCTGGTAAATCAACATTACTTAGATGTATTACAAATCTTGAAGAGGAAGATAGTGGAGATATTAATTTTGATGGGACTTTTGGATTAGTATTCCAGGATTTTAATTTATTCCCACATCATTCTGTTATAAAAAATATTACAAATGCTCCTTTAAGAGTCCAAAAAAGAAGTAAAGATGAAGTTTTCAAACATGCACGTTATTTACTTAAAAAAATGGGACTTGAAGATAAGGAAAATGCTTATCCTTGTGAGTTATCAGGTGGTCAGCAACAAAGAGTATCAATTGCAAGAGCACTTGCAATGAATCCGGATATTTTATTCTTTGATGAACCAACATCTGCACTTGACCCAGAGTTAACTGGTGAAATTTTAGAAGTAATTAAACAGTTAGCTGCAGATAACATGACCATGGTTATTGTTACTCACGAGATGAATTTCGCTCGTAAAGTTTCTGATTCAATTATCTTTATGGAAAATGGAGTAATTGTTGAACAAGGAACTCCTGAAGAAGTATTTTCATCTGAAAATCAAAGGATGAAAGAATTCTTAGGAAAATTTGATGATTAAATTTTTATTTAATCCATCTTTTACTTTTTTTAAATAAATTAATTCTTATTTTTAAACTTATTTTACCAAATAAACACAATTTTGCCACTTATATGCAAAATAACGAAATATATTTTAATTACCATTGACATAATTTAACATAATATAGGTGATTGAATGGACAAACAGGTAGATACATTAGTTATTTCTTTTAAATTTCCACCAACAATTGATACTAGCGGAATTGTTGCTGCAAAAAGAATTATCAAAAACAATTCAATTGTAGATGTTTTACATAATATGGATGAAGATGATACTTCTTTAAATTTTAAAGGATTAGATGAACTTATTAACGAAAGATTAACCACAAATATTAAAGGATCCTGTAGTACCATAAAAAATATGACTAAATTTACTAATCAGGGTATGAAATTGATTGATGATAAAGAATATAAAAATCTTTACACTAGGACATGGTGTATGGCGAATAATTTCCTTGCAATGGAATATAAGTTTAATAATCCTGATGTTTGCTGGACAGCTGAATTTTCAGATCCTATCTTAATTAACATCCATGGGGAAAAAAGAATAACACCTATAGAAAATGAAGAGTTTATTAATAGAGTTAATTTAAACATAGACAAATTCAATGAAATTAATGATACTAATCTTAATCATATAAAAAATGAAGCAAATATATATTATCTTGCTGAATTATTAACATTTATCTTTTCAGATAAGTTAATTTTTACAAATGAAAATCAAAGAAAAGTAATGCTTGAACATCACAGCGAAGAAATCTGTGAAATGGTTATGAATAAATCCACAATTAGTCATCATCCAACACTTGATTCTGAATATTATCATTTAGTTGAAACCAATCCAGATTTAAATGATGATGAAATTAATATTGCTTATTTTGGAAATTTCTATTACACAAAAAGACATTTTGAAGCAATATTTTTTGCATTTGATTCATTAAACCATAAATATAAAGATAAAATCAAATTCCATTTATTCTTAAACAAAAGTAAATATTTCGATAGATTAATTGAAGAATTAGAAATTAAAGAAAATATAATTATAAAAGAACCTATTGATTACTTTGAATTTTTAAATTCAACATCAAAATATGATATTCTACTTATCAATGATACAATAACTGAAGGTTGTTTTAGTGTTAATCCATACTTACCTTCCAAATTTTCAGATTATAAAGGCTCTGGCAGTGATATTTGGGCAATTTATGAACAAAACAGTACATTATCAACAATGGATTTTAAATATAAATCTTCAATGACCAGTTATAAACAATCAAGAGATGTTTTAGTTGATATATTAAATGAATATGGATATAGTGATGAAGATTGCTCTTTTAGCGATAATTACTATGAACAAAGGATTACTCAATTAAATAAAATAATTGATGAACAAAATACCAAAATTAAAAGGCAGAAAAAGACCATAAAGAAATTAAAAAAATTAAATAAGAAAATAATGAAATCCAAAAGCTGGAAAATTACAAAACCACTTAGAAAAGGTATTTCATTATTTAAAAAATAGCTATTTAATTAAGGAGGATTATAATGTTAAAAAAATTAATGAAAAATACTATTCAATTAACAATTCCTGAAATAATTGAATATGATTTCCCAATGGATGAACCATTCTTTTTAAAGATTATTCATGAAGGCACAGCATATGAGTTTGTTATTAGATTAAGCAGTGATAATGATAGATTAATCTGCTTTGGAAGTGGTGCTCATCCAAGAAATTCAAAAACAAGTAAAGGAGAATTAATTAAGCCTCCATATTTTGACCGCTGGTCATGGTATGAGTTTGTTGATGAATCAATTATTGCATATGCAGATCCTAGTTTTTATTATGATGATAGAATAACATTAGGTTGGTTTGTTGGAGACGAAACATGGTATTTGGAAGTTGTTGGTAATATCATTGATAATATTGCACAAAACAGAAAAATAGCTAATGAAAATATTCTCTTTTATGGAAGTTCAGGTGGAGGATTTGCTCAATTGGTCTTGCAACATTACTAAAAGGTTCTAAAACTATTGTAAACAACAGTAGTTTTTCAATAAGAGACATTACTGATTGGCATTACGAGTATCTGCTTGGAATATTGAAAAATAAATTAAATCTTAGTGAAGAAGAACTCTTAGACAAATTAAAGCATAGAATTGATTTAATTGAACTTTTCAAATATAAAAACTATATTCCTGATATAACATATTATGTTAATTCATATTCAAAAGCAGATCTTGAAAGGTGCAATGGATTTGTTAATAATGTAATAAGCCTTCAAAAAGACAATACTCTTGATGTTCATTATTATTATGAAGAAGACCCTGAAAGTAAAGGTCATGGTCCAATGGATTTTGGAAAAACATTAAATACAATTAAAACATTTAATAATCCTAAATATGAAGAAAGTATTGAGGAAAATAATATTCTAAAACAACGGGTAAAAGAACTCAAGAAAATAACTAAGAAAAATAAAAAACTTAAAAAACAGCTTAAACAAATTAAAAACTCAAAAAGCTGGAAATTAACCGAACCACTTAGAAAGCTTAAACAGCTATTAAAAAAATAAAAAAATTATTAATTTAATAATTTTTCATCACCATTATACATTTTAATAAAAATGCAGGTTAAAACAATTAGTACATAAATAATAAATACTTCTAAACTACCAAATACTAAAAATAACACAATACCTGCTATTTTAAAGATTGATAATACTACTTTTTTATTACTTATATTACTATATGAGATTAATCCAAATACAACTGGTAAATATATTATAGCAAGTACCAACCATACACAATCAATTAATGGTGTTAAATTTACTACATTGTAACCAAGTAATCCCATAAATAAATACATCTCAAATATTGTTAAAAAGAATCCCTGAACTCCACCTGTAATAGCTTGTGCTAATGTATGTTTGTTAAGGATTACACGAGACCAGATTAACATTGGATAGATTATTCCAAATACTGCACCAATAGGTCCTAAAAGTAATATTAATGCTCCAACAGGACCTGATAATCCAGTAGTATGAATACTGATTTTCCATTTGAATGTTATTAATAAAACAACCCCTGTGTTAATAGAATAACATAAAAGAAGTGCTGTTAAGAAGTTATCAACACCAAGAACCAATGATACAATAAAACCAATGAAATAAGAGATTATTTCAACAACCAATGGTACAAAACGGTCTTGTCTGTTTGAAATATCACCATCAGTATTTAGCTTTTTAGCCCAATAAACAATAATTGCCATTGGCAGGATTGATGCAAAAACTAATGAAATTAATTCCAAAACAATAAACTTATTAAAGTTAAATAACCCATTTTCAAAAGATAAAACCAAACATATTATCATGAATAATGGAATACAGACAATAGGTGGGTTTGTTATTGTTGAAATTGTTTTAGCAATTTTTAATTTATTCATAATAATATGTTATTGCTTAAAACTAATAAATATTATTACAAAAGATTTATTTTAAAACTGTTGATTATGCAATAGTTGTCAGTGCAACATTTATATAGTAGGACATCCTAATATACTAACGTAAGTCATACACCCATGATTTTTACATAAATAAATTCGATTTTTTTTAACAACTAATAAAAATTATAGTTATTAGTTAGACAACAACACTAAAATATAATTTTTAAACACCATAAATTAAACAAAATTGAATTTAACACCACTTAAAAATTGAGATATTATGACCAGTGAAATAATAAATATCATTGACTCTTCAAATCTCCCAATTGGTAATTTAATAGTTATCATTGCCAAAAAGCAAAAACAATATCTTAATCAGTACTTAAATGATTTTGGTATTAATTCAACACAATTACACATATTGTATGAAATATCACATCAAGATAATAGCAATCAGGAAAAAATAGCTATTAGATGTAATATCAATAAAGGAGCAGTTGCAAGGTCAATTAAAAAATTAGAAGACGAGGAGTTAGTCATACGTGAAATTGATACAGATAATAGGCGTCAAAATAAACTTTCACTTACAAAAAAAGGACAGAAAACTTTAGATACATGTACTAATATCCTTAAAAACTTAGAAGACGAATTGATTGAGGGAATCTCAATTAATAAATCAGAATTACAAAACATTCTTAAAAAGATTACTATAAATATGATTAAATTAAATGAAATGGGGGTTAAAAATGAGTAAATCAAGTAATGTAAGCATGATTACTGGAGATCCAAAAAAAGCTATAATAAAATTAGCTATTCCAATGATGTTTTCAATGTTACTTATCATGTTATATAACATTGCAGATAGTATTTGGGTAGCTGGACTTGGTGCTGATGCACTTGCAGCAATAGGATTTATCACACCTTTATTTATGATTCTTGTTGGACTTGGAAACGGAATTGGTGCTGGTGCAAATTCATTAATTGCAAGAAATATTGGTGCTGAAAATTACGAACAGGCAAATAACGCAGCGTTACACGGAATTTTATTATCTATTGTTATATCTATTGTGTGTACAGTATTTGTTCTTATCTTTATGGTTCCAATTTTACAAATAATGGGTGCAGGATCAACTATTCAATATGCACTTGACTACAGTTATATTGTATTTGGATTTTTATTTGTATTCGTATATTCTAACGTAGCATCTGCAGTATTTAGATCAGAAGGAGATATGAGACGTGCAACAATTGCAATCGCAGTTACAGCTATTTTAAACATGATTTTAGATCCTATATTCATTTATACTTTAAATATGGGAATTGCAGGTGCAGGATGGGCAACAGCATTATCTGCAACAATGTCCTGTGTTATAATGAGTTATTGGATTTGGGGTAAAAAAGATTTATACCTTGATTTATCTCCAAAGAACTTTAAATTCGACAAACAAATCATTATTGACACATTACTTGTCGCAATTCCTTCAACATTGGAAAATATTGTAATGTCTGCACTTATGATTATTGTTAATGCTATGATTGTTATGGCAGCAGGAACTACCACAGTAGCTGTATATACTGCATCAATGAGAATTGTACAATTAGTAATGATTCCATTAATGGGTATTGGAACTGCAGTTTTAACCGTTTCTGGTGTAGCATACGGAGCACACAATCATGAGAATTTAAAAATCAGTCATTCATACTCTATTAGAATTGGATTTATCATATCAATTATCCTTGGAGTTATAATGATTATTTTCTCATCCCCAATTGCATCAATATTCTCATACACTGCAGAAAGTGCTAGTTTAGCTCCACAAATTGCATATACCGTATCTGTATTGAGCTTATTTGTTCTTGCAGTTCCTCACGGAATGATGTCTGCTATGGTATTCCAGGGAGTTGGAAAAGGAATTTATTCCTTAATTATTACACTTTTAAGATCACTTCTCTTAGAATGTGTATTTGCATATTTATTCTGCTTTGTCTTTGGATGGGGATTAAATGGTATTTACGCAGGTGTTATCTTTGGTTGTTTCATTGGAGGAACCATTGGATATATCTGGGCGAAAATATTCATTGATAGATTCAAAAAAGTTTCAATTAGAAAATATACACCAGAAGAAAACTAGTTTTATTATAAACTAGTTTTTTATACTATTTTTTATCAAATATTAATTATGGAATTTATTTTAAATAATAAAAAATATTCAATTTTAAACCACGAACTTTTTGTTAACTATTTAATTGTTGATAACTATTTTAGACATAATTATTCAAAATTCAGGTATGATATTAAATTTGATTTCGTAACACCTCTATTGGACAAAGAAAAAATCGAATTTGAAGATATACATGAAAATACCAAAGTTTTAGAAGAATTAATCGAAAAAGAAGAGATTAATTTTACACCTTTCGGCCTTGATTTAGAACAGAAAAATGAACAAACATTTAAAGTTACATATCAACAATTAATCTTTGATAACATCAATATTAGAGAAGTTATTCCCTTTTTAATAGCTTTTAGTTCTCTTTTAACATATAAACCAGTAGTTTCATTATTTCAGATTGAAGAAGAACTTGACAATTTTATTAAGAAATTTAGACAATACAATGAATAATATTTAATATTGTGAATAACATATTATTAAATAAATATATATTAAATAGGAGATATTTGAAAATGCATTGTCCAAAATGTAATTGTGAAAATAATGATTCAGCAAAATTCTGCAAAAAATGTGGAACCCCGCTGAAAAAAACAGTAACTAATATCAATACTGTTAATAATGAGAGTTCTAAAAGTGATACTACTAAATATATAATCATAGCATTAGTTATAATCGTAATTGCCCTTGCAGGAGCGTTTGCTTATATTGGATTTACAAGCCATAATAATGACCCAATTCAAAATAATGCAAATATTCTAAACCCTGGTCAGACAACATCACAATCAAGTTCAAGTTCATCATCTGGAAGTTCAAATTCAGCTCCAATGACAATCCTTGGTGGAAGTTTCTCAACAGGAAGTGGATTATCTGATAAGACCTATGCAAGTATTAATGTTGGTTCAGAACATGCAGGTAAAAGCGCAATTATACAAATTAAGTATTCCAGAGACGGATCAAGTTTGAATAATGGAAATATGGTGCCTGTAACTGTTGATTCTTCAGGATATATTGAAGTATCAAGTGCAGATGCATATAAATATTATCCAGATTATGCAGAAATTAATTTATTTGATACAAACAATAATCTCTTAGATACAAAAAGCGTTTCCCTATCACCAGACAGCAGTACTCAATCATTCTAGTTGAGTACACTTTTCTTTTTTTAAAAAAAATAAAAAATAGAAGTTAAAATTTAGAATAACTTCTTATACGCAAAAACAATTAAAATTAAAACTATCACAATAATAATTAAATAATAATAATTTTGACCATTTTCACTGTTTGAATTTGAATTAGTGCTTTTGGAGTTAACATTAGTGTTATTTGAGCTAACATTATCTGTGGAATTATCATCATTTGATAATGATAAAGCAGTTATTTTTGAAATAGATTTCATTAATGAATTGTTTGATGAATTTGAATCAGTTGATTCTTTTGTATTAGACGCATCATTACCTGATTCAGGAACATTTTTTGGTATATTTGAACCAGCTGCTCCTCCAAATGCATTTGCATAATATTTAGTATGCTTTGCATATGAAATATCAAGATTTTCATAATAAATCTCTAATTTATTATCAGGATCACTGAAATCATCATAATCAGAATCATCCCAATCATCATCCCAATCATCAGAATCATCATCAGAATCGTCCCAATCATCAGAATCATCTTCTAAATCGGAATCATCATCGAAATCATCTTCCAAATCAGACACATCATCATAATCATCATAATCAGAATCGTCTTCCAAATCAGACTCATCATCATAATCATCATAATCAGAATCGTCTTCCAAATCAGACTCATCTTCACAATCCTCAGAATCATCTAAATCATAATCTACATCAATAATTTCAGAATCATCAGATTGTATTGAGTTAAACTCATCAGATGCGCAACTAGCACCAATACAAGTCATAAGAAGTGTAAAAATAACAAATATAAATAGAATTCTTTTTATATTCATAATTTACATCCCCTATTATACTTTATAAAATATCATATATATTTGTATGTTTTATATAAAATCAATAATGTAATTAAATATAAATAAAATTATAAACAGATTTATATTAATGTCGTTTAATTTGATTTCTATTTCACTAATCGCAATAGCTCTAGCAATGGATGCTTTTAGTGTATCTATTACAAAAGGTTTTAGTCAAAAAAACCTAACTAAACCACAGATTTTATACTACGGTTTATTTTTTGGTGGTTTTCAGTTTTTAATGCCACTTTTAGGATATCTCTGTGGCAGCGCAATTTCATCAATTGTTGAGACATTAGCATCAATTATTGGTTTTACATTACTTTTAATAATTGGACTAAATATGATCCGTGAAAGTTTAGGATCTGATGAAGATGAAATTACTGATGAATTTTCATTTAAAGAAGTTACTTTACTTGCTATAGCTACAAGTATTGATGCTTTTGCAGTTGGAATTACCATTGCACTTTTAAAAGACCCAATCTTAATTTCATCAGTTATTATTGGTATTGTAGCATTCCTGTTTAGTGTAGTAGGTATATTTATTGGTAAGAAAATAGGCCATATTGTTGGAGATAAATTCCAAATTCTTGGTGGTGTTATCCTTATCTTAATTGGTATTAAAATTCTTTTAGGATTTTAATATTCTATTTTTTTAAAAATTGACAAAACTACTGAATTTAAATCATCACATATAGATGGAACAATCAATATAGGTTATTTTTGAAGATTAACATTTTAATCAGCAAAAATTTGATAAATAATTTTTAATAAAATTTAATAAATTTTATAAAATAATAGTCCATTTAACTATTATTTAACCGAGATAAATCATGTAAAATAATTAATTATAATTAATTGAAATATATAATCTTTAAATAATTAAATAACGAATTTACATTTAAATAATTAAAAAATAAGCCCATCTAATCGTTATTTTTATAGTAAATTTCGTTAGTGAAAAAGTATAGGTGTCGGAATTGTATTTCCGTATATTATACACAAATATATATTAAAAGTAATAATAGTAAAAATAGTCATAGTATAATTAATTGTTATAATTGTTATTTATGTATTAATATAATTATACCATTATATGTATTAATCATATTTATATAAAATATATACTAAATATATTATTCATCAATATGATTTATACAATTACTACACTAAATAGTGTTAGTACAAATCATATATTAAGAAAATGCTATAAATCAACACTTACATATATATCAAGTTATTGAAATATAACATTTTCTTTAAATTTCTATTTTTTAATAATTTTTATGAAATTTATTAAATTTCAAGTGTCATTTTCTAACAAATCTGACTAAATAAAACATAACAATAAATAAAATATTACTAATTCAGTAGCTGAAGTTAATATAAATTGATTATAATCATCAGAACTGTTGTCAATAAAGTCTATTGTGCCTATTTTTTTATATTTAGGAGATATAGGAATATCCTCAGCTTTGATATGTGTTTTATTTAAATAAACATCATCAGCATATCCTGCATAATCCATAGTAAATCTTGATCCTTTTTCATTAGATACATAAATATCAGTTGAATTAACAAATCGGCTTGATTTAAAGTCATAAGTGATTACATCACGTCTATCAAGACCAAATAAATCTGTTTGAGATAATTCAAGCATGAATTTAATTTTATCTGTTTTGTTATTAGGAGAAATTTCACCAACTCTTGAATATTGATAACTATTAGGCATTGAAATATAATGTCCTGGTTTTAAAGTACCTGTTTTAACCATATCTACAGTAGCAAAGCCATAATTACCATGTGGAGCTTTAACAAGAGCATGACCATATTTATATCTTTTTTTAATCTCCTGAATTTCTTTTAAAGCATCAACAGATATGGAATAATTATCATTTACCATTCCAGCAGTGATATTTTCACATATTTCATTATATTCACCATCATCAAGACCACCTAATCCAATCATCCAGCCATCATGAGTAATGATTAAATGAGTAAAGTAGCCTCCTTCATCCTTATGCTGTCTAATAGCTGATTTTCCATGCCAATTCATCTTTTCTATAGAAATATCAGCAGATAAATTAGCATCTCTTCTATATGCAAAGGTAGCATTACTGCCGTCTTCTTGAAGAATAATCGAACAGCAACCCCAGGAGGAGTTATTTGTATTATTAACCGGTTCATTTATTGTATTATCTTGATTATTAGCATAGGAAAATCCTAAAATAGCTATAAAGATTACAATAATTGACAAAATTAAAAATTTATTCTTAGAGTTCATAAATATCAAAAATTTGTTTAATACACTAATTTATGAACAACATAATATTTAAAAGTATAATAAAAAAAGAGTTGTAAAGTCAATTAACTGTTAAATCTTTTAGAATTGACTTTAAGTTTTTGTTTCATTTGTTCACGGTCAATGTGAATATATTTGTCTGTTGTTTGTGAATTAGAGTGTCCTGCAATTGATTGAACCTCCGCAACAGTTAATATTTCCGCATAATGTGAAAGTGCAGTGTGTCTTAGAATGTGAACACTGACATTTTTGCCGTAATTTACCGGACAATCAATCCCTTCACTTTCAATTCTCTCATCACATTCACGTGCATGTTTTTTAATGATATCCTGAACTCCACGTTTACCAATTCTGTTTCCCTTGATATTTGTAAATAGCTCTTCACGATTTACTTCTTCAGCAGCTTTATTTCTTTGAATAACAGGACGATAAACATTATTAGTGTTTTTTCTAAGTTTTGTAATACGATTCATCATCATATCATTTAAACTAACAAGTGTATCATAAGTTATAAAGGTTGTACGGTCCTTTAATTCACCTTTTGTTGTTTCTGCTCTTAGATAAACATCAATAAACTCATTTGTATCCTCAGGAAGGACATAAAATCCTTTTTCATCAATAGGAACTTGAATATCATCTTTGTTTAACAACACCAGTTCCTTAAGCCTCATTCCAGAGTCTATAAATGTCCTGCAAATTGCATAATCTCGAACGTTACCACTTTGTTTGATTGTATCTAAAAAGAAATTGGATTGTTGCCAAGTTAGAGATATTTTTTCAATTCTTTTTTTAGCAGTTTCAGGATCTTCTGCTTTAACTTCAATAATATCCTTCATTTTAATAGGATCATGGTGGATTTCTTCTTGAACATCTTCAGAATTTATAAATTCCAATATATTCATCATATATGTTTTTACAGTTGTCCTTTTGTTTCCACGTTGTTTTAAACAGTGTCTACGATATTTTCTTAGCTGTTTTTTAACATTATCCTCATTTAATTCTTCAACTCCATTGAATTCAAGAAATTCAATGAATTTAGATATATTGAAGGTTTGTTTTTTGATTGTTTCTTCTGTTAAGTTTTTTACCTCTTGCTTTTCTTCTAAGTATTCATCTAGGTAGTCTGTTAGCTCATCAACTTCAATCATAAGCCATTTTTCCTCCTAAATTTTTATACCTAAACCCTGATATACTATTTATTTTTTGAGTATATAAAGACTTCGTATCTTTTCTTTTTTAACGTATATTATTACATAAAATATACGTTCTCTTTATATATAAAAATCAACAAATTTGGAAGTTTTCAGATAAGTGTTGAAAGTGAAGTAATTCCCCTACATCAATCTGTTAAAAAACAGCAATTTCTCCAGATTTTAGATTTGTAATAGAAATCTTAAAAAAAGTAATAAAAAAATTTTACTTTGAAATGATAAATTTTAACTCATGTATGTGATAGTAAGTCTTGATGTAAAATTCAAAACAAATTTGGAAAAAATTGAAAGAATCATCGAATACTATGGTCTTCGAAAAATTCAAAACATATTATATGTAGGGGAGCTGGACAACAATGAAAGAAATTCACTGAAAGAAAGTATTGATAATGTCATAAAAGAATATGATAGTGTTTTGATACTTCCAGTATGTCAAAACTGCTATTTGAAAAAGGAAAGCTGTGGTCGAGAGATTAAATTTGATAATGAACTATTTAGGGTGTACTGATGAAACTAATAATCGATGGATACAATAAATCAATACATAAAAAGGATAACCGGCTTGCCATACATGAAAACTCTGAAATTATAGATTCAATTAAGGCAAGTGAAGTTAATGACATAACAATTGTTGGAAAAGGATACGTGACTTTTGATGCATTGAATTTAATAGCACAAAATAACATTAAACTGATAGCAATCAATCCAAGAGGACAATTAACCTACACATTGGAATCACCTGACTGGAGGAATGTAACATTAAGAAAACAACAATATCAACTGAGTGAAAATAAATTAGGTCTTGAAATTTCAAAAGAACTAATCAAATGTAAAATGAAAAATCAAAAAGCAACATTAACAACATTAAACAAAAACAAACAGCTAAAAAGAGTATTTAATTACAGATCAAAAATTGATGAAATAATAAAACAGATTGATGAATTAAGTTTAAATGGAGATAATGAAAAACAGAGAATAAAAATCATGGGATTAGAAGGAAAAGCCTCAAATGAATATTGGATGGGTGTAAAATACTTCATTCCAAAAGAAATTGAATTTAGAAATAGGACTAAACAGCCGACAGATTTATTGAATTCAATGCTGAATTATGGATATGCTATTCTTGCAAGTGAAATTACAAAAAGCATTTTAGTTAATGGTTTAGATCCATACTGTGGTTTCCTACACTTTGATATGGATAGAAGAACCAGCTTAACATTTGATCTAATTGAACCATTCAGGCAGCAAATAGTAGATAAGGCCGTTATAAGTTTAATCAATAGAAAACAAATCACTAATGATGATTTAGATAAAAGAAACAATACAATAAAACTAGAAGCTAGAAAACTAATCGTAAGTAAAATTCTTGGAAAAATATTCTCAACAATAACATATAACGATGAAACTGTCAGTTATGAAGATTTAATTAGAAAACAAAGCAAGAATTTAGTTGATACATTATTGAATGGTACTGAATTTAATGGATTTTATTTAAGATGGTGAGGAAATATAGATATTTTTTAGTTAAAAAATTAATGTCCTCAAAATTTATGAAAAAACTTCGATAAAATTAGTTAAAATCATATAATTTTGAGGAAACCTACCCAATAAAAAGAGTGTAAAAAGGATGTCCTCAGAAAGTTTTTAAAAGAAGAAAAAATAGATATTAAACTAAGTAAAATAAAGAAAAATAGGCAGTGTATTTACTGAATGTTTTCTAAAGTAATATCCAGAACTCACTTGAAAATTAATTTAACACTATTCATTTAATTTAAACCTTAATATATCATCCCAATGCCTTCTTAATACAATTTCACATTCTAGTTTGTCTAAATCATATGCAATAGACCATTGAGTATTACTTGCAATATCTTCAGGGTTTGGGTCTTGTGCTGATGCTTTTAATGCTTTCCATACATCAGTTATTCCATTTCCACCATTATTTATTACATCCATTATGGAGTCATACCTTTCTTTTCCTTTTCCATATATTCCATTTACTCTATTTGGTTTTACTTTATCAATATACATTCCATAGAAATTTGTTGCAGCTTTAAATTTAGTAACAACCATTGGTCTTTCTTCTTTTTCAGGATCAAATTCCACTACTCTACCATCCCCAGTCTTATCTGTTATATAGAAATGATAATCCCTCCCACTCGTAGATAAAATATCATATTGTTTGATTAATTTTATCGCTTCTTCTGTTGTTTTAGCTTTATCTAAAATTAATCTAATTAATACAGTCGTTAATAAAATAGGTTTCCCAGTTTTTTGAATTGTTGGTTTGCTTGTTTGTGTCAATACAGCTATTCCAAGCCCCTTTTCATTAATCCCATCTAAACAGATATATGGTGAAATTAAACATAATGCTTTTGTTCCCATGCTTATTTCGGGATCATTATTATAAATATGATTTAATGCTGCAAATCCTATTGATTTATATCCATTTTTAGGATTACATCTTACAAGTAGTGCTGATGAATCAAAAGAGAAATCATAGTTCCTTCCAAATAAAAATTTTTCATTATTTGGCATTGTAAATGCTGAACATCCATAATTAGGAATTTCCAATTCTAATTCTACTCCCGGAAGAGCATCTGCGAAGGTTAATTCCATCATTTGTTGATCACTTATCTCTCCTTCGACAATTGGAGTTACCTTATCGATATTATAATCATATTTTATTTCAATAGAATAAAGATTATAATCATTATATTCAGTAAGTTTTTTAATGGTTTTAATTGATTCCATTCTATCTTCTGATAATTCTAACATTCTTTCATCCTATTAATATTTTTTTCTATATTTATAAAAAAGTTCAATGAATACTGACAAATTTTAAATATTTCACCATTCCATATTTAAAGTTTATGGAAAATTACCCCTCACCCTAGTTTAAAACGAATATTACCCTAACAAACATTACATTTCAAACAAGATTAACCACAACTAATTACTCCACTTTCTGGACAAATCTTTATCATTGAACACTGTTTTTTCTTGGCATTCAGTTACTTCACTTATATTTTCCTTGAAAAATTTCAAGCAATAATCTTTTTTCGGACTGAAGTTGTCACAGTTCAAGTGAATGTTTTCTTTGCAGTTATCGCAATTTATGTCATTACCTGTTTTGTTTTTACGTTTTGAATAATTCATAAGAAAACATTCGTTTTAAACATATAAAGATACTGAAAATAGTTAGTTTTCAGTAAAATAAAAAAAGTAATTAGGATTAAAAAATCCTAATTAAAAAGTGTTTAATTGTTTTCTAATGCTCAATATATATTTAATCTTAATAATAAACAATTACACCAATTCTTTCCAGTACAATACCCAATTAACTAATCATTAGTAACTATCTAATTTTTTTCCAGTACAATACCCAAATTAAGCTAATCTACCATTAGTAAATTATTTAGTTTTTTCTTCTAGGTATAAATACACAAGAGAGTAATGTAATGATTAAGACAAGTACAGGAATACCAGTAACAGGACTATTTTCAACAAAAATAGCAGCATTATTGTTATTTAAGCCATTTTCATTATAACTATCACCAATATTACTGTTATTGTTTGCCTTATTATTATCTGCTTTATTGTTGTTATTAGTATTATTGGTACTATTGGTATTGTTTGTTCTATTGGTGTCATTTGATATGACTTGGACTTCTGTACTATTAATTGTAATATTGTCAATTTCATGGGTATTAACAACTATTGCATTAGTAAAATTACCTTCTTTTACTGCTTTAAAGTATAATGTAATGTTGGCGGTTTGATTAGGTTCTAAAGTATTAAGATAATAAAATGCATTATTTTTATCGTTCACAGTCCAGTTATCACCACTAAATTTAATATATCTTAAATTTTCTGGAATATTCTCATTAAAGTAGACTTTAGTAAGATTATAATCACCGATATTTTTAACCACAACAATATATGAAAGTTCATCACCTAATTTAACAGCAGTAAGGTTTGGGGTTTTATTTATAAAAATTTTTGCTTCAAATATAGGTAGCTCTAAAGTCTGATAATCAATAGTAGCATATAATGTGTTATTTGTAGTGCTTTTAGAATATAATGTATTTAATTTATTATTTACCAAAGCCCCGGTTTCAGGATCATACACACCGGTTTTTGCAGTGAAACTTACATTACGTATTGGTAAATATTGGTTAAAACCATTAATATTTTTACCATCAGTATATTGGGTTAAACCGGCAGTCAAATTATATGTATTACCAACAAACATAACTGTTTCATTACTTACAAAGGTCATTAAAACCCAATTATGATTAACAATACCATTTTCACTATTATTGGTATATCTGTCAATTGGATTTTTATTAGAACCCCACCAGTTATAGGTCAAATTAACACTATTTTCCCAATAACCATTGCTAACAACATCATGGTTATTATTATCAGGATTATCTATAATAACACAGTTACTAATATTACCACCACATATACTTATAGCACCTGCTTCAGGAGCGGTGTTGTTAATGAATATATTGCCTTCTATGATATCAATACCATAGTTATATTCTCCTTGTTTATTACAAGAGATTGCACCAGCTTCTGAACGTGCAGAGTTATTAACAAATGTGGAATTATATATTCTACCAAGATCCTCATCACAGATATATATTGCTCCAGCTTCTTCTGCGGTGTTATTATAAAATGTAGAATTAATTACAGTAAAATAATGATAACCATATGGTCTGTGGGAAATAGCACCACCTTGTTTAGATGCAGTACAATTAATGAATCTTGAAGATCTGACTGTAACATTAATATTAATACCATCATTAAGTATTGCACCACCATCATATGTTAATGCAGTACAATTAATAAAGGTACAGTTATTAACATTAGATGCAGTACCATCATCATACCATATTGCACCACCTCCAGAAGCGCTAGTGTTAATAAAACTGCAGTTATTAAAGTCTAGGATATTAGTTTCAGAATTTATGTATAATGCTCCACCATCATCACCACTACTTGTATTAATAAAGCTGCAATTATTAAATATTATACTTCCATCTTCAGAACCACTATATGAGTATATTGAACCACCATCAGATTCGGAATGTGAATTAATAAATTTAGAATTTGATATTGTAGTATTGTAAACATCGCTTTCTAAATAGATATCTGATCCTTCATTAGCATAATTATTATTAAACAAACAATTATTAATAATTAGGTTCTCACTTGCATCGTCGATTGTCCCATAGGAACAGTTATTATTAGTAAAGTTTGAATCAACTATTGTTGTATTGATATTATCATCAGTACAGATAGCAGATCCTGAAAACACTACGTGAGTATAATTACTGATTAAATGATTATCATTAAAGAGACAATTTGAGATATTAAGATTAGAATCTTTAGAAAAAATTCCACCACCATTAACTACAGCGTTTTCATTATATTTATTATCAGCACTGAAGTTAACATTAGAATTAGTGAAATTAGAATTATTAATGTTTGCTGTAGAATCTAAAAGATGAATAGTTCCTCCATTAACAGAGAAGGATTTAGTATAGTTAACTAAATTTATATTAACTGCATTGTTGTTAAAACTGCAGTCATCAATATTTAATTTAGCATTGTTGGCAAATATCGCTGTTCCAGATTCATTGTTCATACCATTTATTAATTTTAAATCATTTAATTCTAAAATTGAATCACTTACATTAAATATTCTGGCAAGACTTGATCCATCTAATGTATGTCCATTACCATTAATAACTAAAGTTTTACCATTAATTGTGATGCCATTAGGTAGATTGTCATTTTCAGAATATTTATAATCCTTATCTAAATCTATTGTTCCATTTGTATTGGAATCAATTAAATTTTGTAAGTCTCTGAAACTACCACCATTGCCATTATTATCTAATATAATTTGGGGGCCATCTTCAGAATTGAGTTTAGTATTATAATCACTTGCAATATTTGAAGTATTGTTTAAGTCCAAATTAGAACTTTGAAGATTATCTCCATATGAATCAGTACCATTGATTAAACTACTGTCTGTAGCAGATACACTAACCAAACAAAGAGAGAATAATAGAATAATACTTACTATGAGGATTAATTTCTTTTTTAACACGTTTTCACCTCCTCCTTGTAAATTATATAGATAATTAAAACAATATTATATTTTTACAATTGAAATGAGTTTAAATTGTCGAATAAAAGTATAATTTTATTAAATAATATTGAATAAAAATCTATTATTAAGCATAAAAACTTAATGAGTATAATATGTATAATTTAATATTTAAGACTTTTTACTAATTAAGTTCTGAATATTACTTAAGATAATATTCAGAACAAAAACCATCATCAACCATAATATAATAGAAACTTATTTCTTAATTTATAATTTTTAAAACTCATGGATTAATAGAAATAATTTCATATATAAATCTAAGTAAAAAATTGTATATAAATGTTATGATTAGGAAATAAAGCACAAATCTATTGTATTGGTCAAAAATAGCACAATACTATTAAAAATAAATAGAATAAGACAAAAACACAATAAAATCAATATAAAAATCTAAAATTAACCTCAATTAAAATCTAAGAAATACATAGTTTTAAAACTTAAATAAATATATAAAACAGGTATCATATCAAAATAAGATAAAACTAAGATTTAATTTATGAAAATAAAAATATCTAATTGTATAATATAAATATTTGGACATTCTTAAATATTTGTTTTATCATAACTCTGATTTAATCGAATATACAAAATTTGTATAAAATCGTATAAAAATCAATAAAAAAATTAGAAAATATTCTTAAAAAAATAAGTACACATAAATATACAATTAAACAATTAACAACAATAAATTAGAATTGTTTTAAAATAAATAAAATGGATTTTATTAATAATTAGTAGAATAGATTATAAATTAAATATGAATTGAATAATATATATTCAAACTGAAAATAAAAATTAAACAAAATCAAAAAAATAAAAATTAAACAAAATCAAAAAAATAATTATAATAATATAATAATATAATATATTAAAAAATAATCAACATAAAACCAAACTGTTTAATATAAATCTCATTTTTACAATAATATTGAATATTATTATATTAACTATAATATTTAGTAAAAAAAATAAACAAAAATGTTAAAAATCATACAATAAGGCTTATTATTTTAATGAAAGAAGGAGAAAGATATATGGAAAAGAAAAACAATGACGACATAGATTCAAGTAATTTTCTAGAATATATTGAAGATGAAGAATTAAATAAAGATATTCATGAATTGAATCTTGCAAGAAAAAAACTCAGAAAACGTTTACATGAATTAAGAATGGAAAATAATCCAGAATACCAGAATTTATATGGGGATTTCGACAAAAGAAGAAAACTAATAGATTATGGCATTGACGAATATTCTGGAAAAGCAAATCCAGAAAATCCAGAGCAAAGAGAACACCACCACAATAAAAAACCCAAACAAGAAACTATAAACCAAGAAATGAAAATATCCAGTTCAGAAAACCCAAATCAAGAATCTAAGATACCAAATACAGAAAACCTAAACGAACACAAAATATCCGAAAACTTAAACCAGAACAGCAGAAATATTCCAGAAAATAGGTGGATAGAATTCTTCAATAGAAATAACACATTAAGAGACAGATTTAGAGATGCATTTAGCCAGAACGTTAATATAGATCCTGGAAGATTACTTGCACTTACTGATGGAATCTTCGGAATGGTTATGACTCTTCTTGCTTTTGGTATTGAACTACCTGCTACCCAAATGAAAACATCACAAGACATTTTTAATTTTATAGTTTCAACATTACCTACGGTAGGTACTGTTCTTGTTAGTTTTATTCTAGTAAGTACCTTTTGGGTATATCATCATGAAGTAATTAAATTAAAGAATATGGACACTATCTATCTATGGTTGAATATTCTATATCTTGCGTCACTATCATTTATTCCATTTACTACATCATTGATGGGTTCATATGGCCAATATTTCCTTATCGAATGTGTGTTTATAATTAACATATTTATTATTACATTATTATTTACTGCATGTGTACATTATGCAAATAATAAGAATTTCCTTGAAAATACAATGGACAAAAGTCAAAGAAAATATTATCAACATACTTTTGCTATAATAAGTTTATTAACATTTGTTGTGGTCTTAGGTGACTATTTTATTAATTCAGCATTTACCTATCTATTAATAATAACGCCATTTATTTTCATAATTACACAATTAAAGCATGACAGTAATAGTTAAATTATTTTAAGAATCCCCCTTAAAATAGTTTAAAACGAATATTATCTTAAGAATTACTCAAAACTCATATAAATAAAGAGAAAATAAGTGTTACAAATATAATGCAACACTTTCAAAATTTATACTGATGCAGAAACTTGTGCAACACCATATTCTGCAGTAGTACTGGATTCTTTAACTACTTTTCCATCTTTTAAGATTTGAATAGTTAATTCATTACTACTACCATCTTTTTTCTGTGCGTTAGCAGAAATAAGGCTTGCATCATCAGGCATATCAATAGTTTCATCACCAGAGCCACTAATACTGTTAATTGAACTAACATCTCCAGCAGCACCGGACCATTCCCCATCGTAAATAATTTTTACTTGTTTGCCGGTTATTTGTTCTACATTATTATTACCATCATTGATAGGGCTTGTGTTTTTGTCTGGTGACCCTCCACCAGTAATCATTCCTATTATGATAAGCCCAATACAACAAACTGCTAAAATGGAAATTACTTTTTTTGGAGTACTCCATTCTTTCCAATCATCTAAAAAACTCATTTTTAAAGGCCTCCATTTACTTTTAAATATATGAAGTATTTTAAAGCTTTGATTAGTATTCCTAAACCTAATCCTCCGAGTAGTCCAGTGGTGAATCTTAATGTATTGTTACTTTCTCTGTATTCTAATAGTTGAGTTAATCCATCTATGGCGGCGGGGATTAATAGTAATATTGCAAGTATTAATACAGTTAGATTATAATCTACAAAGAAAAAATAAGTGTATGTGAAATACAATATTAAAGAGATATAGAACCCTGTACATCTTGCACATACTGGGAATTGATGCCCTTTTAAGAAAAAGCTTCTTTCAGGTTTTCTATGGCAGATTAAGTTAAGTTTATTCATATGTTATTCACAACTTTTTAATACTTCTATTTTGTATTTATTTGGATTGTGAGGTAATATAATTTGTGTTTTGTTTTTGTACATTTTAATATTTTTAAGTGTTTTTTGTAAAATTGATATATGATGCAATTATTTTTGAATGAATGTTTTCTAAAAATTATTAAAAACCACAATAAGATTTAAACTAACACAAAACACTAGATAATTTACCTTTAGAAATAAAAAGTGATTATTATGGAAGAATTTATTTGGCTTTTTCCAATTATTTTCATTTTTCATGATATGGAAGAAATAATTGGACTTGGACCCTGGATGGCTAAAAACAACATAAAACTCTATAAAAACTTCTCAACTGAAGGATTTGCTTTAGCAGTTTTTGAAGAGCTTATTGTTTGTATTATTTTATGTATTTTGGCTTTTAATTCAATGTTTTTTAAAAGTTTGTGGCTTGGTGCATTTATTGGCTGTGCATTTCACTTTATAGTTCACTTTGGCCAGGCAATTGTCTTAAAAAAATATATTCCAGCACTTATTACAAGTATTATTTGCCTTCCTATAAGTATTTACATAATCTGGCAATGCTTCGCACAAATTACAATTACTACACAATTAGTTATTAGTATGGTAATTGGAGTATTAATTGTTGTTATTAATTTGATTCTTGCTCAAAGACTAATCGGATGGTTTACTATAAATGTAATGGAGAAGATAAAATGTTAAGATTAAGACCATACAATGATAATGATGCAGATACAATTTTGTCCTGGCCAAGGATGAAAGAGCATTTTATGAATGGAACGCAGGTAATTTAGGTGATTATCCAATTTCCAAAGAAGAATTTAGTGTGGTAAATGATAATATAGCCTTTACAGCTATATATGATGAGAAAATAGTTGGTTTTTTAATTATGAAAAGATTTGAAGAATCATTTGATATTTTGCGCTTTTGTTATGTTATTGTGGATGATACAAAACGTGGAAATGGATATGGAAAACAGATGATGATACTAGCGCTAAAGTATGCAAAAGAGATTTTTGGTGCTAAAAAAGTTAGTCTTGGTGTGTTTGAATGTAATGTGGCTGCATATAACTGCTATAAATCAGTTGGATTTAAACAAAATAAGCCAAATACCCAATATTTACTTATGGGTGAAAAATGGGAATGTCCAGAGCTTGAAATTGAGCTTTAGTTTAATTAAATTTTTTTAATATAATCTTCAAACAAAATCAAACTTCCATTATTTTCAATATGACATGATTCATTCATTTGCCTGATATTTCCAACAATATCCAATAATAGCTGTTTATCTGAAAAATAGTCTTCTAGATCTTTTTTAAGTTTTTCAAATTGTTCTTCATCAGTTAAATTCTCCCTATTTAGAATATGGGAAATTTTAGACTCAATTCTCAATATCTTCCCTTTATTAGCGGAATTTTCATAAACTGCTTTTAATAAATAAAGATTTCTTACTTCTTTTTTTAGTTCTGTTAGGGTTGTTGATTCTAATAAGTCCAATTCAAGACCTGATTTAACTACCAATAGTTTAACCAAGTTCTCAACAGAAATATTTTCTCCATCTTTTGAAAATTGTCTTGCTTTTTTATCTAAAAGAGCATACTGATCCGTATTAAGTCCTATTTCAATAGCTATTTTTTGTTTGGAATCTTTATTTTCAGCCATAATATAAAGTCCTTTTTAATTTATCATGAAAAATGATAATTAATATATAAGGGTTTTTGTTATTTAAATATTTAGTCATCTGTTTTTTTATAAACAAGTTTCCACTTTTTTATTTGTTTTTCAAAAAAGAAATGCTGTGAGCAGGATTCCAATATAAATCCTTCATCGTTTAACATTTGAGTTAATTCATCAACTGATATGTCAAGTTCAAAAACGTTATTTTCCCATAACAATTCATCATTTTCATAGTATTTTACATTATAGCAGACCAATTCATTTTCGCGGTGAAGCTGATAAACAAGTCTTCTTGTTTCATCTAAAGATTTATTGCGCTTTTCAAAGGAAATTAAATTGAAATTATTTAAATCTAAAATAAATAAGCCATTAGGTCTTAGTAATTTATTTACATTTTTAATTGTTTTTTTAATATCATCAATATTTGTAATATGCTGAAGTGCATCATCACTACATGTAATAAAATCATATGTTTCATCATCACTATATTTTGAAACATCACATGTAACAAATTCAATATCAGGATATTTGCTTTGTGCTACCTTTATCATTTCATTAGAGATATCTACACCTTTTGTTTTGATTCCATTGTCTTTAAAAAATCCGCATAATGTTCCAGTTCCACAGCAGATATCCAAATTTTTCTTAAAGCTTTCATCAGGATGGATTAAATCCAAATATTTTAACATTCCCTTACCAAATGATAGTGAATAATCATCTACACCACATTCATCATAAACTTTGGCAAAATCATCATACAAATCATGCATTTAAATCACCATCATTATTTTACATATGGTCATATAAATACTTTGTGAATTTTTTAGACATTCCTAAATTTAATAGAAATCATAAGAAACCAAGGTTATTTAGCCAGTAACAAACTATTAATACTATTTTTAACAAAGATATTTAGTGCTTTTTTTAGTAATTAAAACATTTTAAAGGAAAATTTATATGGTTGATAAAAATTCTGATAAACATGAGAAAAAATCTGTTCTCACATTAGGTTATAGAGAGATAAATATTGATCCTGGTAGAATGATGGCACTTTGTGACGGAATTTTCGGTATGGTAATGACTTTATTGATTTTCGGTATTGAATTACCTGAACTCCAGTTCCAAACCGCTGTTAACTTTGAAACATTCATGATTAACATTATTCCAACAATTGGAAGATATGCAACCTGTTTTATTTTAGTTGGAGCATTCTGAGTATACCACCACGAATTCATTAAAGTAAAACACTTAACAGTACCATTTGTATGGTTGAACTTATTATATTTATTATGTATTTCATTCATCCCATTTACAACAATGATTATGGGAAGATATGCTAGATTCCTTGATGCTGATTTAATGTTTGGATTAAATATCATCTTGTAGTTCTTCTTGCAATAATATTTACTTATGCAGACAGAACTAAAATTATTGAAGAAGATCTAATTAAAAACAAAAAGAACATTTATGCAACATTAATCATCATATCCGTACTTACATTTATTGTAACTGGATTAAACTATTCCATTCCTGGACACTACATTTACTTATACTTAATTATCCCAATTATTTCATCAGTAAGGGATATTATGTATAGGAAAAAATGGATGATGAAATCAGTGCATAATCATAGTTTTGGATTAATTTCCAAACTATACTTTTTTTCTTTTTTTAAACTTATTAATTAATTGCTTTTTTAAAAAATACTACTATTTCTTTTGAATATTTAAATTTTGATACTTAATATAAAAATTAAAAATATGAAAAACATAAAATAAAACACATGAAAAACATAAAATAAAACAGATGAAAAATATGAAAAAGTGATTATAATGAAAAAATATTTGCCAAGATATACTGATAGAGAACTAAAAGACTCTCTAGATTATATGGGTGCAGTACTAATAACTGGACCTAAGTGGTGTGGTAAAACTACAACAGCAAAACAACAATGTAAAAGCCTAAAAGAATTACAACACCCTATACATGGAAAATCTTACTTAATGCTTGCTGATACTAATCCCATAGAATTATTGAAAGGTGAAAAACCAATGCTAATTGATGAATGGCAAATGGCACCAGAATTATGGGATACTGTAAGATATTTAGTTGATGAGTCAGATGAAGACGGATTATATGTTTTAACTGGTTCAACAATAGTGGATGAAAGTAAAATCATGCATTCAGGAGCTGGCAGAATAAAAAGAATAGTAATGCGACCTATGAGTTTATACGAAAGTGGTGAATCAACAGGAAAAATATCCTTAATGGAATTATTTGATAATAATGATTTAAACATTGACGGCATTACATCAAATTTAACAATATCTGATTTGATATTTGCTGCTTGCAGAGGTGGTTGGCCAGAATCCCTAAATAAAAAGACTAAACATCATCAACTTTCAATAGTATCAGATTATATGGATATAATTTGTAATAGTGACACTTCCAATGTAGATGGTGTTAAACGTAACCCTCGAACAGTAAAAGCAATACTAAAATCCTATGCTAGAAATATTTCAACATTAGCAACTAAAAAAACACTAATGAAAGATATAAGAACTGAATATGGGGATATTACTGCACCAACATATAACTCCTATATTGATGCTCTTGAAAGATTATACGTTATTCAAAATATTCCTGCATGGTCACCAAACATTAGATCAGCAAATACTATTAGAAAATCATACAAAAAGGAGTTTATTGATCCATCAATAGCTGTTGCCAGTCTTAATTTAACTCCTGAAAAATTGCTAAAAGACTTTGAAACATTTAGTTTTATTTTTGAAAATCTTTGTATACGTGATCTTTTAGTATATTCCAGTTGTGTTAATGGAGAAGTATTATATTATCATGATGATAGTGGTCTTGAGGCAGATTGTGTTATATATCTAGATGATGGGAGATATGCATTAATAGAATTCAAATTAGGCAGCAAAGAAATTGATAAAGGAGCAGAAAATTTACTTAAACTAAAAGAATTAATTAAAAAGAGTGTTAAAAATAAAAAAATTGATTTGGAAGAACCTAGTTTCTTAGCAGTGATTACTGGAGGAAATATAGCTTACACTAGAGCCGATGGAGTAAAAGTCATACCAATTGGTGTTTTGAGATAAATAAGTACGTAAAATACTTATTTTAAATCTCTTGTATAAGAATACATTGCCATATCCTGCACTTTTCCATTTTTAATAGCATTATTTTTCATAATCCCTTCTAATTGAAATCCTGCCTTTTCAAGTACTTTTCTAGAACCAATATTATTGGAAAAAGGCTCTGCATAAATCCTAATGATATCTGTTTGATTAAAGATTTTATCACAAATCATTTTTACAGCCTGTGTCATAATTCCTTTTGACCAGTATGCTTCATCCAGGTAATATCCAAGCTCTGCAGTGCATGAATGAATATTTTCCTGTCTAAAAGCACCAATACTTCCAACAGCCACCCCATCTACATCAATAGCATATGCAAATGTAGAATCCGGATCAGATTCAAGTATGAAATTAATATATTCAAGTGCATCTTCTTTTGTATATGGATATGGTAATCCATCTCTTAAGTTGTCTAAAATCTTTTTATTTGACAATAGTTTTGATAAATTATCGCCATCTTCTTTTTCCCATTTTCTTAATGACACATTCATTCTTTTTCCACCATAAAGTTATTATTTAAGTAAACTTACAATAAATAAAATCAACAATATTGCAAAAAATGCAATTTGAGGTTTTTGATTTTTACCACGGTTAAGTATTAATAACGCTGCTAAAAAAATCAACAATATTAAGTTAATTATTCTAATAATTGTTATAATCATTTTATTACCTCACAGATTACTAAATATATTTTAATTTTAAGATAAAATAAATCTTGCGGGTTTTCAAAAATGAATAGTAAAAATAAAATATGTGTAATTTAATAACTATTTATTAGCAAGTTATATATTTGCCAAATTAGTATGGGGGAAAATTATTTATGAAGTTAAATAAATTATTAGTGCTAATTTTAGGCTTATTTGTAATTGCAATAGCTATTAATGGGGTTAATGCTGCTCAAATAGATAATGCAACACAGGCTCTTGAATCTGTTGATTCACAAATCCTAACTTCTGATGCAACACATAGCTTTTCAGTAACAGGAAGCAGTGTTTATGTTCAGGATTATAATCCTAAATATAAATTGTCTCAGACAGCTAAAAATCAGATAAAAAATGCTAAAAAAGCACCTAAGAAAGTTTATAAAATAACTATTGACGATTATGAATATAAAAGCTTAATAAATGCTAAAAAGACAAATAAGGATGTTGGATATATAATTGATACTGACTACAAGTGTAAAGTTCTAAAACCTGTTTTTAAAACCAAAACTATTACAAAAACAATTGTAAACAAGAAATATACCAATCCTCAAAAGTATTACAATGCATATTGCAAATATTTCAACAAATACAGTTCCAGCAAATATAAAATGAAAGTTAAACCTCATTTTTATAAAGGAACTAGAAATATTAAATATGTAACAATTAAAGTTACTAAAAAAGTTAAACAGACCACTATAACAAAATTTAAAACTGGTTATACTAGTATAGAAGCAGATATCTTTTATAAAACTACAAATGGTGAATTCAGTAAAGGCAGTCATTTACTGGTTTATGGTAAGGTTTCGGGTTTATATTTTAGTAATTTTGTTGGTACAAAACACAATTTTATTTAAAAATAAGTTAAATGTAAAAAATCAATATTTTTTTTGATTTTCTACATTTCTTTAAGAATTAACAACTTTAATGAGGTTTAAATCATTACCTTTTACAATAATTTTATGAGCCCCGTTATCTAAAACAACACCGTATTTTAAGTCATCTGCGTCAATATCACCATCATCATCTTTTAAATCATCTTTATCAAAGTCTGGATTTTTAAAGACAGTGAGATTTCCGGAAGAGTCAGTTTCTTTCCAATCAGAAGGCATTAATTGTTTAGGATCACCATCTACACCTGAAACATCATCAACAGATATTTGATTTACTGAATCTACATATCCTTGGTATGTTATATTTGTAGAAAATTCAATAATAATATTAAAAAATTCCATACTATAATTTATTTAATAAATATACTTAAATCTCACTAATAAAAATTAAAAAAAGGCTTTGTAGAATAGCAATCTAAAAATGGAGTTTATTTTTTGTTATTAGAGTATCTCATCCTAATAACATTAAAAGCAATTACAAGTATTAATAAAATTACTCTCCAGTACCATGCAACAGGAGCAAAAAGCAAACAGTAAAGAAGAACCAATCCAACAATAGCATGAGTTAATAAATTCTTCCAGTCAGCCAAATATGTTTTTAAAGCATCAAAAATCTTCATTTTTACACCATTTATACATTTAAATTTAACATTTATAAAGGTTAGTCAATTTTTTATATATTATTACCATGCCAATTTTTATAAAATATCCGAATAAATCAAAAAACTTAATATATTAACTATTAATAAATATATTACTGAAGAATTTATTGTAATTAATAAATCTTTATGAATATTATTTTATGATATTCAGCTCTATTCAAAATTTATTTAATTTTGAAGTTTTCTATTGGAGATGTTATATGTTAGATAATTTTTTTAAGTTTTCTGAAAACAATACTGATGTAAAGACAGAAATTATTGCTGGAATTACTACTTTCTTAGCTATGTCTTACATTTTAGGTGTAAACCCAGGAATGTTAGCTGAAGGTGGAATGCCTGCTACTGGTGTATTCTTCGCTACTGCTCTTGCATCCGGTATTTCTTGTATAATTATGGGGCTTATTTCTAAATATCCTGTTGGATTAGCTCCTGGTATGGGTATGAACGCATTATTTACTTATACTATTATCTTAGGTATGGGTAACACATGGGAAGCTGCTCTTGCTGCAGTTTTCATTTCAAGTATTATATTTTTAATAATTACTATTTCTGGTGTTAGAGAAGCTATTCTCAACGCTATTCCTCACAACTTAAAATTAGCTATTGGTGCTGGTATCGGTTTCTTCTTAGCATTCATCGGTTTAAAGGGTGCAGGAATTATTGTTGACGATCCTTCCACTTTAATTGCATTAGGATCATTATTCTCAGCTCCAGCTCTCTTAGCATTAATCGGTATTGCAATCACTTTAGTATTATATGTTAAAAAAGTACCTGCTGCTGTATTCATTGGTTTAGTAGTTACTGCTGTTATTGGTTTAATCTTTACATTATGTGGATTTGGTGTTGGAGACATGGCTATGCCATCCGTACCTACTCAATTCATATCAACCAGTTTTGATACTTCCTTATTCGGTGCATTTGCATCTGGATTTGGCCAAATATTCAGTAACATTCCTGACTTAATTTTAATCTTATTCTCCTTACTTTTCGTTACTTTCTTTGATACTACTGGAACTTTAATTCCTTTAGCAAATCAATGTGGTTTTGTAGATGAAAAAGGAGAAGCTGACGGAATCGACAGAGCTTTCCTCGGTGACGCAATCAGTGGAATTATTGGTGCTATCTTAGGTACCAGTACTTTAACCGCATACGTAGAAAGTGCAACCGGTATCGGTCTTGGTGGTAGAACTGGTTTAACCGCTATTGTAACCGGTATTTTATTCTTAGTTTCACTTATCTTTGCTCCTACCGTATTAGCATTATTCACTTCATCTGTAACTGCAGCTGCTTTAGTAATTGTAGGTATCTTAATGATGGTACAATTAAAAGAAGTTGACTGGGATGACATGGTTGTTGTTTCCTCTGTATTCATGACCATTATAATGATGCTTTTAACCTACTCTATTTCCTTAGGTATTGCATTTGGTTTTGTAACCTACGCAATCACAAGTATTGCTGCTGGTAAAGCAAAAGAGTTAAATTGGTTAGTTTGGGTAATGGTTCTTGTATTTGTCATTTACCTTTTCTTCGGACTTTAGATTTAGTGTTTAAATTTTTAAACACTAACTTTTCTTTTTTTAAAATATTTCAAAAAATACAATATTGATTTGTATCATTTATTTTAAAATAATGCTTAATTAAATCAATACTTAGCATATTAACTTCAATTAAAATAATTAAACTTTTAATAATTTGAAGTTAAATAATAAAATTAGGTAATAAAAGCTACTTATGGGTAGATTTAATAGTTAAAAAAATAAGATTTGTGGGAAAAATCAAATTAGTCTTTTCCCAAATTTTGTAAAACATCACCGCTTATTCTATATACTGTCCAATCATCCATTGGCTCAGCACCTAAAGACAGATAAAAGTCAATACTTGGTTTGTTCCAGTCAAGACACCACCATTCTAATCTTCCACATCCTCTCTCAACAGCAATCTGTGCAAGTTTTTTAATTAAACCTTTACCATATCCTTTTCCACGGTACTGCGGTTTTACAAATAAGTCTTCAAGATAAATTCCACCTCGGCCTAAAAATGTTGAGAAGTTATGGAAGAATAGTGCAAATCCAACTTCAACATCATCTTCAAGAACAAATATGACTTCTGCAACCTTTTTATCAAAAAGCCATTCGTTTAATAGCTCTTCTGTTGCAACAACCTCATCAAGCATTTCCTCATATTCTGCCAATTGTTTTATGAAATCTAAAATCAAAGAACAATCCTGTTTTGTAGCAAATCTATACTCAGCCATGTTAACACCTAGAATTTATAGTGAATATTATGGAGTTTATATAAGCATACTGAACTGCTTGAAGGGAATGCATAAATCATATCATCAAGTTCTTCCAAGGTTATTTTCTTATTTATGATAAATGCAAACATATTAGCCACATTTTCCGCATCTGCAGCATATATTTCAGCACCAACAATGTTTAAATCCTTATCAACAATTACTTTTGCCTCAGCAGTAGGATCGTTTTTAAGTTCAAGAGAATATGATTTACCGTATTTGATTGTGTGAACATCATAATCATCACTTTCATATCCAACATAAGCAGGAACACCGACAGTTGCAATTCTTGGTATAGTGTATGCTACCGCAGGAACAACAGGATATTTGATTTCATCAGCCTCTCCAAGTAACTCTTTTGCGAGGTATTTTGAGTGATGTATTGCAACAGTTACTAATTTTGCAATTCCAGTATCAGCAACATCTCCTGAGGCATAGATATTAGGAACTTCTGTTTGTAAATGTCCATTTACTTTAATTCCGTTTTTAGTGTATGTTAAGCCAACATTTTCAAGACCAATATCTTCTACGTTAGCTTCTCTTCCCATAGCTGCAACTACATAATCTCCAGTGATGCTTTTTCCACTTTTCAAAATAACTTTAAATCCATTTTCATATGCTTTATTGTCAATTTTAGCTTGTGGATCTCTTAAAAATTCATCACTGTTCATTGAGTTTTCAACATTTGAAACTTTAGCTGTTGGATTATTAATAACAACACTATCGTCTTTAATTACTTCTGTTACAGTTTCATTAAAGTGGAAGCGAATGTTTTTCTTTTCTAAAATTTCAATAACCCTTTGAACATATGGCTGGTGGAAATATTTTAAAGCCATATCTCCTCTAATAATAACATCAGCCTCATGACCTGCTTCTGCAAGGATTGAAGCAAATTCCATACCAACAAATCCTGCACCTATGATAACTGCATGTTTTGGAAGCTCAGCAATATCTAAATAATCAGTACTGTCATGTAAATATTCTTTTCCAGGAATATCTGGAATAACCGGTTTTAAACCTGTACAGATAACAATTTTTTCAGTTGTATATTGTTTATCATTTACCTGGACAGTGTGTTCATCAATAATTACACCTTTTCCATGTGCTACATCCAAATCATATTCTTTAAATTTACCATTTAGGAATTTGGACATTCCTGCGATGCGTTGTTGTTTTAATTTCATTAAATCTGGCCAGTTTACTTCAATATTGCCGGAAATTCCAACATCTTTAAAGTTATCAGCAAGTGCCTTGATTTCATAAGGTGCATCAAGTAGTGCTTTTGAGTTACATCCTCTGTTTGCACATGCTCCTCCAAATAAACTTTCCTCAACAATCAATATTTTAAGACCTGCTTTTCTTAAAAAACGGCCACCTTGCCATGCAGCATTACCGCTCCCAATATAAATAATATCATAATCCATAAAAAATAACCTCGATATTTGATTATTTATTATAAATCATATATGCTATTATCTAAATGCTTTTGGCAATTATGTTGAATAAATCTTTTGTTTTAAATGTTATTATAAACTCAAAAACATTTTCTGGAACTTCATATACAAGTGTTGGATAACCTGCCTGTGCAATAGGCTTTGATACTAAAACAGCAGATGAAGATTTGTATGTTTCATTACCAGTAACAGGATAGTAATTAAAATCACCAGACTGGTTAATATTTTTAGCTATTCTAACAGAAGCATCATCCATCTGTGGAGTTGCAACGTAAAATCCTTCACCATATTCTGGAATATGAGAATGGCTAATAACAACTGCATCGGCATCACTTGAAGTTACATGTGGATTTACATAGTCATGAACAAGACTCTCACCATTTGCTCTTCCAAGATTATAATCCTGTGCATCCCTAGTTACAGTAACCTTGTAGTGGATAATTTTAACATCATCACCGCCAAATTGTTTAGCTGCTTCGATTTCAGGACCAATAGATAATGGTTCTCTTGGATGCATTCCAGTAATTAAGGCAATACACTTTGTTGCATTTTCATTTCCACAAATACCAACTTCCACACTGCCAATATCAGTATCTGCTAAAGTTTCATAAGAAATATCCTTGGAATTTCCAAAAATAAGTATTAATCCAAGAAGAATAATTAAAATAATTATTATTTTTGTTTTTCTATTCACTTTTTACACATCCTAGAATCTAAATAATAACTATCCTAATTTAAAAAAAAGAAAAAAAGGAGAATTAGATTTTAAATAATTTTTTACCCCATTTGATTTTATGTTTTAAATCTTGAGCTTTCATTTCGTAGGTTTTTCCTGATTCCCCAAAGTTTTCATCTAAGTTTTCAGCTTTATTTTCAACATCAACTTCAGAAACTTTATCCAATAAAGCTAATTTCTTATCCATAACCTCAAATTCACTTTGTGCTTTTTGTCTTGCTTCGTAAAGCATATCAATAGCTTGTCCAACACTAATGTCTTGAGATTCTAATTCCTCTACTTTTTTTAATTGATCATCAGTTAACTCAATTTCTATCTTCATATTCATACCTCAAAAAAATATTCCTAATTAATTATATATTTGATTACATTGCATTTAAATATGTCATATTGATAAACTAAAATTATTTAATTAAAAATAAATAAAATTATATTTAATTATAAAAATAGGTTGAATTTTATGGAAATCAGCGCAGATGAAATGAAAAAAACAATACAAAAGATATATGAGCGTTTAGATAAGGTATCTCCCGTAGATTTTGATTGTGGTCAGTTATGTGGAGAAGTATGTTGTGTTTATGATGAAGAAGACTATCGCAATGAAGAGTTGGCATTATATCTTTTACCTGGTGAAGAATTAATGTATGAAGACAGTGACAGTTTTGAGCTATATTATATTGATTCATCTGAAATTAAGTACCCTCATTCCTGGAAAGACCAGATTTATCTTGTAAAATGTAAAACTCCACCTAAATGCGACCGTAGTATTCGTCCAATCCAGTGCAGAACATTTCCATTGATTCCTCATTTAAACAAAAAAGGAGAATTCCATTTGATTTTTGATGAAAGTGAATTTCCATATAAATGTCCAATTGTAAACAATCATATTAAATTAAATGATGATTTTGTGCGCACAACCTATGAAGTATGGTCTATGTTAATTTCCAATCCATTAGTGTATGATTTAATTGATATGGACTCCAGAATGAGAGATAATAGAAAAACAGATTATGAAATTATAATTTAATTATAATTTCCAGTTTATTTCATCAAGCCCTTTTTCTTTTAAGAATTCATTGGCCAGTTTAAAGTGATTAGATCCAAAAAATCCTATTCTTGCAGAAAACGGAGATGGATGTGAAGTAACTAACACTAAATGATTTGGATTGGTTAATAATTCCTTTTTCTTTTCAGCCTGTTTTCCCCAGAGTAAAAATACAATAGGCTGATTTTGATTGTTTAATATTTTTATCACATTGTCTGTAAATGTTTGCCAACCGCATTTGCTGTGTGAGTTTGCATTTCCTTTTTCTACGGTTAAAACAGTGTTTAATAAAAATACACCCTGTTTTGCCCAGTTTTCCAAACAACCGGACTCGGGAATTGGATATGAGTATTCCTCATTAATTTCCTTGAAGATATTTTTTAAAGACCTTGGTATTGGTCTTCCATGAGGTGTTGAAAATGCAAGACCGTGAGCCTGACCTTCTTCATGATATGGGTCCTGACCTAATATTACAACACGAACATCACTAAGTGAAGTTAATTTAAATGCATTAAAAATCTCATCATAAGGAGGATAAACTGTTTTAGATGAGTATTCATCATCAATAAACTCCTTAATTTTTAAAAAATAATCTTTTTTAAATTCTTCTGCTAAAACATCATCCCATTCATTATTAATCATGATTACACCTATTAATTTATTCCTGAAAACTTGTTTAATACTGGAATTTTATCTAAAGCCCATAAAATCACAAGAGATATTACCAAAGAACATATTACCATAAATGGTATTGAAATTATGAAATTCATATCTAAGAAGAATCTTGTGAAATTTCTTTTTAATGAAAAAATTACAACATAATGACATAAATAAATCCCATAGCTGTATTTACTGATAAGTGTTAAAGCACTGCCTAAGTTATTTTGTTCAATAGCTTCTAAATACTTTGTTTTTGATAAGTATTTGAAAAATACAAAAACACTAACAGATAAAGCCAATATTAATAAGTTAAAATAGCTTTTGTATGCAAAATGATTGTTTAGTAAGGATTGTGGTACTACAAATCCAAATACATAATAGGAATATAGAGCTATTGATGCGATTAATGCAAGAACAACAACTACTTTTGAGCTCAATTTATCTCCTAAATAATCATTATTAGCTATAAAATACCCAATTACGATATAAGTCATGAATGATATGAAATATAATGGTTTAGATGAATATGGGTCAAATAATCCGAATTCAGATAATGCAATGTAGATTACTGATAAAATGATTAAAGCTAAGATGAATTTCTTATCAAAGTTTTGCCAGTTTTTAGATCCATATTCAATAATTTTGTTAATTGCAAATATCCCAAGATAACAAATTACAATCATCCAGATAAACCAGAAAAGCACTCCAAGAGTTCCTGATGTTCCAAAGAATATATCAACTGCATTTTTTAAGTTAAAACCATGATCAATGAATACTACAGAATATGCAATGTAGATTAATACCCAAAAGAAAAATGGAATTAACAGTCTTGAGAGTCTTTTTTTGAAAAACTTGGTTAAAGATTCACGTCTGTTAATCAAAAGTGCACCACTTAGCATGACAAAAATTGGGATTGAAAATTCCCTAAAACAGTCAAAAAAAGCAGTTACTGGAAAATAGGGATTATTAACTCCCTGTGATAAAAAGAATATGCCTACATGACAAAAAACTATTCCTATTATTGAAATTGCGCGAAGTGCATCGTAATAAAATACTCTATTAGACATATTCAAAACCTCATCTATTTTTCTCTTACAAATTTACCACTCATATAATCAATTGTAAACTCAAAGACTTCTGTTTTATGTGAAAGTCTTTTAATTTCCTTAACTGTCATGTCATGAGTTGGGAAAAACTTATCTCCAAGACAGGTTAATTTATCTATCTTTTCATCCATATCTGTTAATATTTTAATGTTACCAAATACAATTACGCTTTTAAAAGTGTACCACCAGTCATCTTCTTGTTTAATTCCTTTATCCATTACACAAAAGGATGCTTTGGAGTTCTTTTTAATTGCATCGAGTTTATGGCCACTATTAGCCCCATGGAAATAAATTTTGCCATCAGCATACACGTAAGTAAGTGGAAGAGAATATGGATAATCATTATCTCCTAAAATAGCTAATACGCCCCTAGGTTCATTTTTTAATATTTCCACACATTCTTCTTGTGTAAGCTCTTGTTTTTTATTTCTCATTGGTCTAAACATAAATATAGATTTAAATGAAGTAATAAATAAATTTAATTCACTACTTCATCAATAAAGGAAATAATTTTGTTTACTGTCTGATTTTGTTGTAATTTAGCTGAAATTAATGCTTTTCCATCACCTGACTGATTACCATAATAACCAAATTGAGCATGATTTGCACCATCAATTATACATTCTGTGAAATTTCCTTTAATCAGAGATTTTGACTTGTTGTATTTATCCATGTTTAATACTTTATCACAAGATCCATAAATTGATAAAACCGGTTTTTCGATTTCACTGGACGGATATGCTGCAAATAATATTAAACCATCAGTATTATTTGTACCGTTTATATAAGAAGCAGCCATTGCTCCACCTAAAGAGTGACCTGAGATAAAATAGTGTTCATAAGATGAGTTTTTAATAATATCATCTGCACTGTTTTGACCTAAAAAAGCCAAATTAAACGGCATTTCAACAGCATAACAGTCAATACCCCTACTTGATATATTTTTAAGAAGTGGTGCATATGAAGTATATTCTACTTTTGCTCCAGGATAGAAAATTAATGCTGATTCATTACCCTTACCGTCAAACAACAATCCGTTTGAAGTTTTAACAACTAAAACATCACTGTTATTTTCCAAACAGTCAATAGCTGTTTTTTGAGCATGATAATAATCGTTTATATAATATATTCCAAATAAAGCAATAATTACAAGAACAATTAGTATTCCAATCTTAATTTTTTTATTCATGAATATATTTAAAAAAGAAGTAATATTTAAAAATAGATAATAGTAGGTTTAAAACCTACTTAGTTTAACAAATCAGTGTTGGTTGTTTCGATTTTTTCAACAACTTTTTGACCATCATTAGCCAAGTCACTAAATAACATGATGGTTTCTTTCATTTGAGGAAGTGCTTGTTGTTTGTATGTGCTTACATCTTCAATAGCTTGAATTGCTTCAACAAATGATGCTTTTAAGACTTCCGGAGAAATCATAGATTCGGCACTATGTTTTTGGATTTCACTTCCTTGTTCTCTAAGCATATGAGAAGTTGATTCAATAATGTTTTCAGTTGTTGAATTAATAATATTGATTTTATCCATAACGATTTTTTGGTCATATAAAGCACTAGCAACCATTACACCAGTTCTTAGAGCAGATACAGTGACGTTTTTAGCACGGTTTACTCCACGAATTAATTCCTTGTTGTTTCTTCTAATTACATTTAAAGATACAATACCTTGCTGGTTAACAACAATCATTTGCTGCATATCCATGATTCTTTGTCTAAGTGGGAATAAGATCTCTTCACTTACAAATCTAATCTTTTCAGGGTCAATTCCTTCAATTTCCGCAGTCTGGATTTGTGCTTCAATAGACTGATCCATTTGTTTTGCAAGTTCAATATCAGCTAAAAGCTTATTGGTAACTTCTCTTAAATAATTTTCTTCATTTAACAAAGTTGTATTGTCATTTTGAAGAATTCTACTGCTTTTATCAAGTGATTCAACAATTTCTGAAATTGCATGTTCTGCTTTTTCATATTTTGCAAAGTATTTTCTAACAGGATTCATTAAGTTTCCAAGAAAACCTTTTTTGGTAAAATCAATTTTACTTGGATCTAAATCTTTTACCTGTTTGTTTAATTCAAGTAAATTTTCCCCAATACTGTCTGATTCCTTTCCACCTTTGGTTAAATCAGAAAATCTTGTAGCTAACATTTCATTGTGAGAAGCAGACCTTGACATTTCATTTAAACCAAAATTATCTAAAGGTTTTGAAATCTCTTCTCTTGATTTTGGATTAGTTAAATCAGCATCAAAAATAGCAACTGCATTGCTTTGAGCTTGGTTTTTAAGATTGGAATCCTCTAACTTTTTTTCTTCCTGTTTTAATGTTGTTTCAACATCTTCTTTAATTTCATCAATATTTAATGAAAATTCCGCCATTATATCACCTTGAGTTTAATAACAAGTATTGCATAATATTGTAACTTATATATGATATTTAACATTTAATCCTTAAATTCTTTTTCAAGAAGTATTGTTACAGGACCATCATTTACTAAGCTAACTTCCATATATGCTCCAAATTCCCCAGTTTCCACATCAATTTCTTCAGCACATTTAGCGGTGAAATAATCAAATAAATCAGTTGCAACATCCGGAGCCAATGCTTTGTGAAAAGAGGGTCTGTTTTTCTTGGTAGAAGCATATAATGTAAATTGAGGAACTAATAATAGTTTACCTTCAATATCTTTAGCTGATTTGTTCATATGGCCTGATTCATCTGCAAATATTCTTAATTTTAAAAGTTTTTGGCTAAGATAATCAGCTTCTTTTTGAGTATCATTTTCACCAAATCCAACTAAAACCATTAAACCATTATCAATTTGACCAATAGTTTCATCATCAACTTTTACACTAGCACTAGTAACTCTTTGAACAACTAATTTCATTTAAATTCACCTAAAATATCTTATATTAGATATTTGTTTAATCTATTTAAAAAAGTTAATATTTATATTTGTCATTATAAATAATGAGGAATTTACGAAAATATTCATTAAATAACACAAAAAATAAAATATCATTCAAAAATCCAATATAAAAGAAATATAACTTTATAATAAATGAAAAAGGACTCTTTCAAAAACTTTGTTGATTTGAAATTTTTTGATGAAAATTGGTTTGGAATTTTTTATTTTGTCTAAAAATAGTTAAATTTAATAAATAAGTGGAGTAAAAGTTTTTATCATGCTAAACCAAAAAACAAATACTCCAAATAGTATTTTAGATGTTGAACAATATATATTTTGCGATTCCAATGATGGATTAGTGCTTTTCGACCCTCGTTTTGTGAAAATTTTTAAATCCTGTCAAAAGGCTTTGAAATCTTTTGATTTA
>JAQXTL010000016.1 GCA_029219465.1 Methanobacteriaceae archaeon
ATAAAACAACCATAAATATTAATATCTATAATAAACGATTGTACTTCATAGTATATAAAATTAAAGAAAAATAAAACAATTAAAATTAGAAAAAATTGTGACTTCGTGTCACATCCTCAAAAAAAGAAAAAAAGAAAAAATTGCACTTATTGAGCAATATTTCCTTGAGCAGCAGCTGCAATTTGTTCAGCTTGAGCTTGAAGGCTTCCAACAACGTCAGTACATTGTTGTAAGTTAGCTAACATTTTGTCCAAGCTGTCATTTAAGTCCTCTTTTTGCCCGTTTAAGATTTCACGAGCACCTTCAGCATCTTTTTTAACAGCGAGTCCTGCTCCAATACTTACAATAATTTCGTCAGTACTTTTAAGTTCTCCTTTAACGAATGAACCTGCACCAACAGGTACGAAAGCTTCAACAGACTCTTTACCTTCAATATCTTCTAAAGTAGCAAATAATGCGTCAACTTCAGCCATTGAAGTTTTGATTAATTCAATTTGTTGTTGAATTAATTCTGCTTGTTGTCTGTAAACATTGATTTCGTTAAGAAGACCATTTAACCTTTGTTGATCTTCCATATGAACACCTTCAAAGTGTTTATAAGATTTCTTTAACGATTGGGTCAACAACATCTTCAGGAGCGATTTCTACGATTTCATCGATAGAAATTTGATTCCTGTTAATTCTGTGTTTACTTCCGAAACGTTCGTAGATTTTTTCTTCGATTTCAGCTTCACAAGTAGCTTTGTATTCTTTAGTAAACTTATGATAGTCATCGCCCATTACAAAAGTACCTTTAACTCTGTAAATTTTTGTTATCATATAAAATCCCTCATAGATATATTAATTAAAAATCATCATCTAAAAAGCCTAATGCTTCTTCAACTCTAGCCATTTCAGGACCGGTACTATCCTTAGCAACAATTGCTCCATTGGAATTAGCAATAGAACAAGCACCAACTAAAGAAATACCTCTTCCAACAGTACCAATATCCCCTTCTACACCAAATACTTCTTGAGCAAAACTAATTTCAGATTGAATAGCTTTAGAACTTATTAAAAATCCTTTATTTGTAACTTGAATCATAGATCCAATAATGTCGCTTCCAACCATGGAAGTAGCTTCAACATTAACATCTAAAGTTTCTTCAATAACGTTTATCGCTTCTTCGGATAAAAATGGGCTAACAATAGCACCTTTGTCATTTGCTGCAACAATATTACCTAATGCAGTGTATTGACCAGGAACAGTAGCTACATTAATACCTAAATCTTCAAACTGTTTAATTTCCCTGTCTAAAACATGTGGTGAAACAACCATTCCGTTTGAATTAGCTACAGCTAAAGATCCGATAAGACTACATCCAGAGATTGAGGATTTTACAACATCAACATCTAATGCTTCCTTAATAATATCAGCTTTTTCATCTAAAAGATTATAAGGAACAATAGCCAAGTCATCAGTTGCGAGTATAAAAACACCAATATTTGGATTTCCTACAATATCTACTCTTTTTAACATATTGTTACCTCACTTTACTCAATAGCATGGTAGTAAACAAAGCTATTCTGCTAAAGTAGCTGTTACAACACCATCATCATCTTTAACTGCTTTTACAGTAATTTTAGAAGGTATTTTTTGGATACCTCTTTCCCAAATAGCATGATTGATTGATTCGTCAATTTTGACTTCTTCAGCTTTCATGTGTTTAGTTAAGAAATTTTTAACTTCTCTGATAGCTCTAGGAGCTCTGATAGTTCTTTTAATTTCTTTAACGTTTCTAAGTGGAATTGTGTAAACTCTTTCCATAATAACCCCTCATTATAATTTAAGACTGTTTCTTCTCCAATGTCTAGGTTTTGGTCTGTATCTAAGTTTACGGTTAGTTTTAGCATAAGCCCAGATTGGAATTCTCCTATTTTGTTTGTTTGCTTTTGCCATTCTTAATTTTTTAGCTAATGGTTTATTTCTACTCATTTTCTCACCTGTAATACATATAATAATTATTTTTTATATCCTATAACACGAGTTTGATAATGTTCAGGGAATATATCCAATGAGTTTCCTCCTTTCTCATCAATCAAAGTCCTTATTTCCACTTCAAAATCAGAACTGTTGTCCTTATTTGACCTTTCATGAGAAATTTCAAATAAATTTGAAGTTATTTTTTTAACAGATTTGTGTCCGAAACTATCAAGATTGATATATTGAACATTTTTTCTATCTTCAAGACTTTTAATCTGATTAATGTTTAATTTAGGAGTTCTGTCATCTCTTCTTGTCCCATCTGCAATAATATCAAATTCATCTGCAAGCATTTCAACTGTCTGAGCATGAATAAACTTTATTCCATCATTCGGAAATCCGTCATCCATAATCATTTCACAAGTCTTGTCGAGAATATCATAATCCATTTTCAAGACATTATGTTTGAAACCTAACGCTTCGGCAGATTTGCTTGCTGGAATGTATGAATCGTAAACACCAAAGTTTGCGGTACATAGCTCTACGTCAAGACCTAACCTTTTAAGCATTACTGCTACAAAGGATGAATCCTTACCTCCACTATATAATACACCAGCTTTCATCGATATTATTTCCTTGTAATTTTAATTTCTCTTTTTTGACCAGCAATTTGTCTTAAAAGAACTTTAAGCTGTTCATCAGTTACTTTTCCTCTTAAACTTCCAGCCTGAGCAGATTGAATCAATTGAAGTTCAATTTGATTAACAAGTTCAGGTTTGGTTAATTTAAGATTAGACAACCTATTACGAGCTTCAGAAGTCATAATTTGAGCAATGATCTGTTTTTTCTGTGCTTCAAATTGTGCTTGAGCTTCTTGCTGTTGTGCTTGAGCCATAGCTTGTTGTTGTGCTTGATTCTGCATAGCAGCTTGTTGAGCTTGTAATTCAGCCATCCTTTTTTGACGAATTTCATCTAAATCGCTCATATCAAACTCTCCAAAATATAATTAGTATTTTTCAAGACCAGGAATATCTTTAATGATTTCAGCAGAAATTTTATCTAAGAATGATCTTCCTGCTGGAGTAACAACTCTTCCACCTTCAACTTTCTCAACGAGTCCAGCATCTTCTAATTGGTGTAATGCGGTTCTAATAATAGATCCACTACCTTTTCTAAATACTTCAGGACGTACGCCACGGTCTTTTTTACCACCGTAGAAAGTTCTTAAACTCATAACTCCCACTGGACCATCCATGTATACTCTTCTGATAATGGAAGCGGTCCTTACATACCACCAATCTGCGTCTTCAGGTTTTCTTTCTTTGTGAACACCAGTTTTAACAAAATTGGACCATGCAGGGGAATTGATCTTATCATTATTTTTAAATTCATCTGCGACTTTTTTAATTAATAAATCTGCAGGTACATCAAATACAGTAGTCATATTAATTCTCCAATATTTTATTAAATAATGTAGCTTAATCCACTGTAAATTTAAGACCTAAAAAATAGGGCCCGTAACTCTAAATTTATAATGTTTAAGGCTTTTTTTTATAAATTACAGCGACATGTCCTCTAACATCAATGAGCTTAGCTCTGGTTTGAGAAACAATATCATCTATAAATTTATCTTTATCTCTAGCGATATTTTTTGCAAATTTAAGTTTGACAAGTTCATTAGCTTCAAGTTGGCGCTTAATTTCTTCAATAACATTATCATTAAGACCGTTTTTACCAATGTTAATTGTCATAGCGGAAAGAGCTCTATTCATCATTTCTTTTTTTGATTGACTCATATTTTGCTCTCCTTTTATTTTTTTGTTCCTTATGATAAGGAATCTTCATTACATGATCACATTCACCACAAAAAAGGTTAACTTCAGAGTTAACTAGCCGGACGGTGCAATTGCGACCAGGCGAGAGGAAGCACTTACAATTTTTACAATACCTTCTACTCCATTTTTCAGGAATTTTAGTATTATATTTAGTAGACAATTTCAATGCCAGTTCCACATAACGGTTGGAACGCTCAGGATGGGTGATGAATTCCATCTCAGCACGTGTAAAAAGAATATCCATTCTTTCTTTAGCTATTTCTATCATCCACTTTGGTCGTTTTCCTCTACTCAAAATATCCTCTCTTTTATGTAGGATATAATATTCATGCTTGGATTAAAATGATTTGCGCAAATTAAAACAAAAACCATAGTTAAAAAGTAACCTTAGGTTAATATGAATATTATGATAAAATATGTTTATCCACATTAATAAATGTTTGTATATAAAGGATTAAATCAAAAAATTAATATTCATTTAAATATAGATATAAATTACTAACAATTTAAGTATGGTGATATTATGAATAAAAACGAGAAGATAATTATTGCTTTATTATTAATTATAATATCTTTAATAATAGCTATAGGAGCTATAGTTATCCAACCGGAAAAAACATCACTGATAATTACTTCAAATACAACATTAGAACACAACGACACATTATCAGTACAGTTAATAGACAAAAACAATAATCCTCTTGTAAATAAAACTGTATCAATTGATTTTAGCAATAATGAGGGAAATATAACCAGCATTAATTTAACCACAGATGATAAAGGAATTGTGAAATTCAATGTTGAAAATATGACTCCTGGAGCATATAGCATTAATTGTTCATTTATTGGAGATTTATATCACAAAAAAACATTCCTTGAAGAAAATATAACAATTAACGAAGAAGTAATTGAATCTTCTTCAGAATATACAGTAGCTAACGATTACTCAAATGATCCTGGCGCAATTTATGATCACACAACAGGTACAGGATGGCATGCAACTGGAGAAGTAATATATGATCCTAGAAGTGAAAGCTATTGGGAACATCAAGGATACAATGACTGGAAAGAATTAAAATAAAAAAAAGAGTTAGATGATTACTCATCTAACTTTAACAGTTGATTTTACAGTGTCTTTTACAAATGAAGCGCTAAAGGTATAAGTTTTACCTTTTTTAAGCTTATTAATTACACTCTTTTTAATTACAACTTTTGCAACACCTTTACTGTCAGTTGTTGCTTTGTAGGTTTTGCCTTTGAATTTAAAGACAACATTACCTTTTTGATATTTACCGTTAATTTTAACTGTAGCTTTCAAGGTAAAGGACTTAGCAGTCTTTTTAACAGACACTTTACTTGTTGAAACAACGTGTTTTATAGTAATAGTATTTTTAACTGATTTTCCTTTATAATAAGTTAAAATTGTGTACTTATTTGGAGCTCCAGTAATTTTAACTTTTGCAACACCATTAATATCAGTAGTAACAACAGTCTTTTTTCCGTTAATCAAGAAAGTAACCTTTTCACCAGCACCAACCTTCTTACCATCAGCAGTAACAACTTTAACTGTGAAATATTTACCAGAAGCATAATCAACAGTCATATCAGTATTATCAACTAATTTAGAATCATCTACAACAGTAAATACTTTTATAGGAAAGATTAAAGGAGTACCCGGCACTGCATCCATTGAAGAATACCAGCCAGCTTCCTCACCACCATAGTAAAAGTATGACCAGTTATTAAGATAATGTTGTCTTGAACCAACTAAAAATGGTGCTGAATTTGATTTAATTTCAACAGCAAATTTATCTCCTTTCTTGATTGGAACATATGTATCTAATTTGATAGTGTTAAAACCACCAAATACTGAAGCACCAGTCTGTACATATTTTAATGAATCATTCACATAGACTTTGATAGTATAAGTCACGTTAGACTGATTGAAATAAGTTCCAACAGCACCAATCAAATCATCATCTTCAGCAATGTAAACATTCTTGTATTGATTGAAGATATTTAAATAACCTAAGTTTCCTTGAAGATCATATTGGTAATTCTTATTATACTGCTCAGTATTAGAAATCATATAATCATATGAATTCTTCATAGCAAAACATGTATCATAATATGAAATATAGAAATATCCATCAACACCCGCATTAGTTCCCCAACTGTTTTTAATAATCCATGCACCGTCACCAGGTGGCCTTACATCAAAATTACTTGCTGAATAAGTATCATCCCAACCAACTAAAGTAACACCATGATTAGTAGCGTATAATCCATTATAATATTGTCCACCACTAGTATAGTTTACGAAAGGTTCATCAGCAGCAAAGTAAGTAATAGCAACAGCACCATACTTCATAATTGCTTCTTTTAAAGGATTATTGTCAGTTACGTTTTTACGTCCAGGAATTATTACAACATCATGGAAATGAACATTATCTTCTGTCCAAATAACTGGAGTAACTTTACCAAGTTCATCATAGGTATCATGTTCTGAAGATAAAACTCCAAGCCAGCTTAAAGCATAATTTAATGCCATATCATGTTTTCCACCTTCAGTATGCCCAATCAATCCATATCTTGAGTATTGTAAACAAATTCCCTGAATATTATTTTCAGAAATATCAAATACTATTCCTAAATTCTTCAAGATTGCAGCTTCCATTGCACCAGCTGAACCAAATGACCAGCAAAAACCAGCCTGAGCTTGATCTTTAACAGGAGTAATCCAACCCCAATCACGAGAATCAAATTTAGCCGGCAAAGTATCAACAACAATAGAATTATTAATTAAAGTTATTTTAGCACCTGGTAAATCAACAATAGTATTATAATCAGTGTTTTTTAAACTGACAGAACCTTCACCACTGAAAGTATTATTGATTAATACAGCATCATTTAAATCAAATACTGAGAAGATATCATCAAATTTACCATCAAAATTAATATTATCTTTAAAAGTAGAATTCACAACAGCAAATTCTGAATCATAGAAATATAAAACACCTGTGTCATATCCAATATTATCAATAATTTTAGTATTATTTACAACAGCAGATGAATGATCACAGTATAACACTGCACCATAACAGTCATTATTTTCTAATGGGACAGTTTTAGTAAATGTGGAATTGAAAATAGTTAAATTACACCATGAAACATAAACTGCTCCACCATCAAACACAGCACCATTTTCAACAAATGTGGAATTTTCAATATCAACACTACTGCTTAATGCTAATATAGCACCACCAAATCCTGAAGTACAATTAGTAAAACTGGAATTTAAAATGTATGATTCTTTAACTTTATCTATAAATATTGCTCCACCATTTTTAGTAGAAGTTACATTAACAAAAGTACAACCATCAACTTCAAAATAATCCATTTCTTTTGCTGCAATTGCACCTGCACTAAGAAGAGTGTTCAAATTAGTAAATGTAGTGTTAGTAATCTTTACTTTACTTGGTCATTTAATAGCAGCACAATATTTGGAAGTTGTATTTGCAAATACAGAGTTTCTTACAATAAGAGCAGAATTTCCATTATCATAAATAAAACCCCATACTAAATCCTTAGAGCTAGTAAAAGTAGCATTATCAAAAGTTCCTGCGGACCTGTACAATTTGATAACACCATTTTTAGTAGAAGTTACATCTTTAAATACGTCATTATTACTTAAATATTTAGTACCAAATGCAGAAATTACCCCATTATTTGCAACACTATTCTTAAATACAACATTATTAGTAGTAACATTACTGTTCACCATGAGTAATGCACTACCTTCAGTGATATTTGCATTAATAAAAGTAAGATCATTAATTACAAGCTGAGAAGCATTAATCAAAAATATTCTTGCCTGATTACTTGCATCAATAGTATGCCCATTACCATTGATAACTAACGAAGTTGTATTTATTAGAATACCATTCTTATTATCAGTTGCATTATCAAATTTTATAATCACTAGTCACTTCAAAAACATCTACAGCACCTGAAATATCATTTTTCAAGTCAGTAAATGTCTTAAGTGACTCACCTAATACATCATTATTTGAATCTGCCAAAATTTGATTATAATCATCTGCCAAAACATCAAAAGCATTTTCTTGAGCACAAACAACTCCTGAAGAGACAATTAAAATAAAAAGGACAGCCAAAACTTTTAAAAATTTCCTTAAGACTATAATATATAAAATTATTAAAAAAAGCATATATAAATGTTAATATTTAATTTTATGGTAAAACATAATAAATGTGAAATAAAAAAACCTTGAAGAATATTCAAAATTATAATAAAAAATTAATGTAATAGGATTTTGCCAGTATACTAACTCTCTTGAATCATCGCTAGAATACCCTTCGCTCCTCGAGTAACCCTCGAAACTGGCAGCCTATCCAATGCTGGGTTTCTTCTAATCATAGACAGTATCAACTTCCCTCATAAAAGGACCGAAGGCATTGGTCAATAATGATACGACAATAATATTTATGTAAAAAACAATATTTAACTATTTCTTAAAACAAAGATTAAAAGTTAAAAACTAAACAAAATATAACGAAAATATTAAATAAATGAAAAAAATCTATAATAAAAATGAAATGTATGAATATAATGAGCTTGCAGCGAAATGAAATTCCCATAGAAAACCATAGTACACAAACAAAACACAAAAGGACTTCACTACTGGGATCGAAACGAGACCAGGTATAACCCCCATGCTATGACCGCAATACTCATTATAGTATGAAAATAATAAGCATTAAGTAAAATTTGTATATATAAAAGGCTTGCAGCGAAATGAAATTCCCATAGAAAACCATAGTACACAAACAAAACACAAAAGGACTTCACTACTGGGATCGAAACGAGACCAGGTATAACCCCCATGCTATGACCGCAATACCTAATAATATACAAATATATGAAAATAATTAAGTAAATATATCAGCGCAACTTTCACCCTTACTGTTAACACCTAACCAAATTATATCAAACCCACAACATTAAAGAATTGGATATAATTTACTAACTTTAAAATAATGCAAGCGAACAATTGGAAGCAGCGGACTCAACAACTCGGAAAAAAAAACCTCGAAGCTTACATCCCTACCCCATCAAACAAGTCTTCTACTCGCGTCCTAAGCAATCTATTTTCAGGGGATACCTCAGGCTTAGATGCTTTCAGCCTTTATCACCTAGCGCGTAGCTGCCCGGCAATGCCT
>JAQXTL010000017.1 GCA_029219465.1 Methanobacteriaceae archaeon
GAATATTCAATGGAACCAATAGAAGCAGAAGTCTACAACTATCCAATAAAGAAACAAAACTCAAAAACACAATTTACAACATTTACAGAACAACACAAATTCAAGAAAAATAAGGATTTCTACAAAGCCTTTTTTTAAAAATAAGTGATTTTAACATCAAAAAATAGTTTTAATAAAAAAAAGGAAATAATTTAAAAAAATTATTTCCTAAATGAGATAGAATACTTTAGTTCAATTTATTTGGAAGAAAGGCCCTACACAGCCTTGTCCCCCTCTTCATGTGTTCTGATTCTAATTACGTTTTCAACCGGTTGGATAAAGATTTTTCCATCTCCAATATTTCCGGTGTATGCCCCTTTAATGATCTTATCAACAATGAAGTCTAACCGGTCATCGTTGACAACAATTTCAATACGTGTTTTTGGAATCAAGTCAATACAAAAATTTGAACCCCTGTATGATTCTTTAATACCTTTTTGACTTCCTCTTCCTTTTACTTCGTAAACGGTCATTCCTTCGCATCCAGCTTCAATTAACTCTTTTTTTACATCTTCGAATTTTTCTGGTCTTATAATAGCAACAATACGTTTCATTTAAACCACCTTAGTTAAAGTTATATGCAGATTCTTGGTGAAGACTGGTATCTAATCCTACTGTTTCTTCACTTTCTTCAACTCTGATACCACCCATTGCTTTATCTAATACTTTAGCAAGGATGTAACTTATTGTGAATGCGTAGACAATAGTTACTACAACACTTATTATTTGAACTACTAATTGGTTTGCATTTCCTGCAATTAAACCAGCTGCTCCGTTTACTGCTGGGACTGCAAATATACCAGTTGCGATTGCACCCCAAACACCAGACATACCGTGAATTCCCCATACATCTAATGCATCATCATAACCGAGTTTTGGTTTTAAGTAGTATACTGCGAAGTATGATACAACTGAAGCTCCAGCACCAATTACTAATGCTCCAAATACATCAACAAATCCTGCTGCAGGAGTAATACCTACAAGTCCTGCGATTGCTCCGGAAATTGCTCCTAATACTGTTGGTTTTCCAACAACTTTAGTATCGATTAATGTCCATACAATTAATCCTACTGCTGCTGCAACGTTAGATACAATAATTGCGTTTGCTGCAAGTCCATCTGCTGCTAAACCTGATCCTCCGTTGAATCCCATCCATCCAATCCAGAGTAATGCTGCACCTAAGACAGCGTATCCTAAGTTGTGAGGGATAGAAATGTTTTTTCTTCTTCCTAATACAAGAGCAACAGCTAATGCGGAAATACCTGAGTTAATGTGAACTACTGCACCACCTGCGAAGTCAAGTGCACCCATTTGCATTAACCATCCTCCACCCCATACCCAGTGGGCAATTGGGACGTAAACAATACAAACCCATAAAATGGTAAAAGCAATCCAAGCTTTTGTTTTCATTCTTCCAACTAATGCTCCAGATATAATTGCACATGTTAATCCAGCAAATGCACACTGGAACATGACAAACAGTAATGTCGGAATAGTTCCACTTAATTCATCAAGCCCAATTCCTTGTAAGAAGAAATTAGATGGTGAACCAATCAGACCACTAATGTCGGTTCCAAATGCAAATTGGTAACCGAAAATAACCCATATAACACTAATTATTGAAAAAGCAATAAATGTTAAAAAAATTGTATTTAAAACATTTTTCCTTTTACATAGACCTCCATAAAAAAATGCTACTGCTGGAATACTCATTAAAAGTACGAGAATTGTACAAATAAGAACCCACGCAGTATCACCTGCACTAAATACATCCATAATATCAAACTCTTAATTATTAAATTGTAAATTTTACTAAATTGAATTACACCAATAAATGTGTCGGAAATAATGTGTCGGAAGTAATGTTCCGACATACTACTATTAACCTTCATCATATATAAAGTTTTTGGGCAAACTAAAAAAACAAAAGATCAAATTTAGAAATAATTTCATCTAAAAATTTTTAATAAAATCAAAAATAATGAATTAGAATACTACAAATTCGTTCTAATTAGGTTTAAATTACATATTTAAAAGAAAAATATTAAATATATGCTTTTAAGAAAAATAATATTAATATAAACAAAAAATAGGAATGTGTTATTGTGAGAGGTTCAGTTAAAGCAAATTTAATAGTATTTTCAATTATTGCACTTATTGCATTTGCAAGCAGCAGTGCATTTGCTAGTCTAACAATTACATACAATCACGATTCATACAAATTAATTCCTATTAAAAATGATTCATTTGAACCAAACTACATAGATGAAGTTCCAACCATCATTCCAAAGCCAGTTAACAATACAAATACAACAAATACCACAACTAATGGAACAGATTACAACAATACAAGAAATACTACTTACGAATTGATTGAAACATATGTAGCGGGGCAGATAAAATGAGTGAAAAGAAAAAATTTATCAGAGATAGTGTCTATGGAGATATTAACCTAAATAAATTTGAAGTTAGCATTATGGACATGCCACAATTCCAACGTTTAAGAAGAATTAAACAGTTAGGATTAATTAGTTTAATCTATCCTGGTGCAAACCATACTCGATTTGAGCATTCCATTGGAACAATGAACTTAGGATCAAAACTTGCAGAAGAACTTGAATTAGAAAAAGATGAAATAGAATTAATAAGAACCTCTGCACTACTTCACGATATTGGACACGGGCCATTTTCCCACGTATCTGAAGGAGTTTTATCTGTACCTCATGAAAAACTAACAGAATATGTTATTAAAAACACATCAATGAAAGATTTGCTTGAAGAAAAATTTGATGTAAATGAAATAGTTGATATCATAAATGGAAGAGGACATCTCGGTCCTATCGTTTCCGGAGAGCTTGATGTTGATAGAATGGATTATCTTTTAAGAGATTCACATAACACCGGTGTTGCATATGGAGTTATTGATTATGAAAGAATCATATCCAATTTAAAATTAGAAAATGGATTAATTTTAGATATTAAAGGAGTTCAAGCAGCTGAAGGAGCTCTTGTTTCCAGATATTTCATGTATCCAAGTGTATATCAGCACCACACCACAAGAGTTGTTAATTCAATGTTTAGAAGAGCTCTAAAAAGAACCATTGATGAAAAAATAATCGATGAAAATGATATTTACAAATATGATGACAATGACATGATTAGTATTTTTAGACATTGTGACAATCCATTTGTAAATGACATAATGAATAGACTAGACACTAGACGAATTATGAAAAGAGTCAAAACAATTCGTCTTGATAATTTTAAATTCCCTGAAAAGATGTATAAAATCAATCAAGACACATTAAGAAAAGCTGAGGCAGAAATAGCTGAAGATTATGGTCTTGATAAAGATTATGTTTATATTAATATTGCCGAATATCCTCGTTTTGATGAAATGAAAACACAAGTTAATGTTGATGGAAGATTATACCCTTTAACTAAAATATCAAATATTATTGGTGCATTAAGTAAAGCAAGATTTAATATCCCAGACATTAGCGTTTATGTGGATAATGATGAAAAATCAAAATTCGAGAAATTTAAATTAGAAAACTATTTAGAATTACCTGAAATTGACAAAGATAAATTTCATGGAATACATTATGATCAAATTAAATTAATTTAGGAGAAAAATATGATAGTTGTTGGAATTACTGGAGCAAGTGGAGTCATATATGGAATAAGACTTCTTGAAGCTCTTAGAGAATTAAATATTGAAAATGCATTAGTAATGAGTGATTTAGCCAAAGTAGTTATTGAATCAGAAACAGATTATGATGTGGATGATGTAATTAAAATGGCAGACAACTATTATGAATTCCATGACTTAACTGCTTCAATCAATAGTGGTTCATTTAAAACCGAAGGAATGGTTATAGTTCCGTGTACTATGAAAACCTTATCCTCAATAGCTAACGGATACGGTTCAAATACAATAACAAGAGTGGCAGATGTTAATTTAAAAGAAAAAAGACCACTAGTCATAGTTCCTCGTGAAACTCCACTAAGAATCATTCACATACAAAACATGCTAACATTATCACAAGAAGGAGCAACAATTTTACCTGCAATGCCAGGATTTTACTCCAATCCAAAAACAATTGATGACCAGATTAATTTTGTTGTTGGAAAGATATTAGATTCATTAAAAATTGATAATGATTTATTTAAAAGGTGGGAATGAATATGTTAGATGACAAAGATTTTATTAAATCATGGGACGTTCCAGGACCTACTAAAGAAGCTATTAGAGCTATAATATTATATAAATCTGAAGTTACATCCAATGACAGAGTTGTTGATTGCGGATGTGGAACAGGTGGAATTACATGCGAATTTTCCCAAAGGGCAAAAGAAGTAATCTCCATTGACACCAATCCAGAAGCAATTGAAGTAACTTCAAAAAATCTTAAAAAATTTGGACTTGGAGATAATGTTACATTAATTAACGATGATGGTTCACAGGCATTAAAAGATATTTCAGATATTGACATAGCTATTGTTGGGGGCAGTGGCAGGCAACTTGAAAATATCTTAGATGTCGTTGATGAAAAATTAAATTCAAAAGGCAGAATTATCATAACCGCAATCTTAGTAGATACAAAGGTTGAAGCAATAAATAAACTTAAAGATTTAGGATATAATCCAAAAATCATGGAAGTTAATGTTTCAAACGGCAGAGTACTTGATCGCGGGGTTTTAATGATTAGCGAAAACCCGATTGCAATCATTACAGCTAAAAAAAGATAAATAAAAGGGAGATTATAAAATGAATGAACATAATAAATGGAAAGTTAAATTTTCAATTTTAATGGTTATTTTAATAATAATCATATATGGTTCAAACTATCTTGTACTTCAGGATGCACACCATATTATTTCTTATGTTTGGACTCATTTAGGATTTATTCCAGTAGATATTCTAATTGTTGCATTTATACTTGAAGGAATTATTGAAAAAAAAGAAAAAGAAGCTATGCTTGAAAAATTAGACATGCTTATGAGTACTTTCTTTTCAGAAGTGGGTAATGATTTAATTACTCAGTTAAGTAAAGCTAACAAATTCAAAGCAGATACTGCGAATTTAAAATCCATTAAAAACTGGACTGATGAAGATTATGCTAAAAAACTTGAAGAAATTAAAAATTCTCCAGTTGAGTTTTCAGCAGACATTGCTCCAGAAGACCAAGAAGAATTCTTAGAAAACTTAAGAGAATTACTTGTTGGCAAAAGAGAATTTATTATTAATTTAATAAATAATCCAAATTTACTTGAAAAAGAAGAATTTACCAACTTAATTAATGCTATTCTTCATTTAGATGAAGAGTTAGAACACAGAAAAGACTTAGCATTAGTCAATGAAACTGACTTTATGCATTTAAACGGAGATATGAGCAGAGTATACAAAATTTTAGTTCACGAATGGGTTTACTACCTCAGATATCTTAATAAGCATTACCCATACATGATTGCATTAATGATTCGTACCAATCCATTTGATGAAACTGCAAGTGTATACGTAACTGAATAAAAAAAAGGAGATTTAATATGAGTAATGAAATTAAAAATAGTGAAAATATTAAATCCTGTATAATTTTATGTGGAGGGCAAAGTAGAAGAATGGGTCAAGACAAAGGATCTATGATTATTCAAGATAAACCTATGATTAAACACATACTTTCTACTTTAAACCACTATATCGATGAAGCAATAATCGTTTTAAATGATAAATCTAGAGTTGATAGATATAGTGAATTTATCAACTCAAATGATTATTCATACCAAATCACTTTTCTAGAAGACAAAATCAAAAATAAAGGACCATTACCTGGAATTATGACTGGACTTGGAAAAATTAATAGCAATTATGCATTAGTTCTACCATGTGACAGCCCATATGTCTCAGAAAAATATATTGAAACTATTTTTTCACAAATTGATGTAAATTATCAAGCTATTGTTCCATATCATGATGAAACAAACAGATTAAAAACATCAGAACCACTTCATTCAATATATAAAAAAGAAATCATTGCTGATATTGAAAAATTAGTAAATGACGATATATTGCATATTAAAGGATTAATAGAAAAAATAGATACAAAATTTGTTTTAATTGATAATAAAAAAATAGAAAAAAAAGAATTCAGAAATCTTAATCGTCCAGAGGACATTTAAAGATTTTCAAGTAATTCTTTAACTTTTCCTATTGCAGTATTTACACAATAGAAAATTTCATCTTTAGTTAATGGCTCGTCGCCACCTTTTTGCATTGAGCAGATGCGACCATCTTTAGTAACACCAACATTTAAACGAGCACTAGCAACTCTTTGTTCATCCAAAGTAGGATCAATTACCATTTTATCAGCAATTTTAACAAAGGTACATAAAGCTAATTCGTTGTTGATTGGTAAATCAAAGGTTTCATCTTCACTAAGAACAACTTCATCATCTACAATGCTTGCAACAGGCAATTTAGTGGATTTAAGAGCAGCCATAAATGCTAATTCACATGCATCGAAAAGATTTCCGCAGTTGTCGATAATGTGTAAGTCTGCAAATAACATCCAGACGTGTTTTCCTTCTTCAATACATAATTTATCTAAATCGATTAATTCACTTTCACGAATACCTCTGTCAACTACACGTGCAAGTTCAATAGAATCTTCACTAGGTGGTCCTGGTTCAAAAGTAGGATCAGCCATTGGTAACATTTCACAATTAGTCATTAAAACTCCTAAATCAGGAGTGTCTGGGAATGGAGAACCAACTTGTGGTTTAATACCAACAATAACTTGAGTTCCTCCGAGTTTTACACGAGCAGAACCTTCTGCTTTAGAGATAACATTGGTTTCAATAGTAATATCCCTATATTCAGTTAAATCTCTGCCATCTTCCCTTTTATCATTTTTAACAAGATCAGCAATACTTTGTCTTGTAATTTCTGGTACAATATCCATATTATCCCCTCACTATTCAGTAGAATACTTTTTCATTAAAGCTTCTTTTTGAAGTTCACTAACTTTAAGACAACCTTCCATTGCTAAATCAATAGCTTTTTGGAATTCTTCTTCAGTTAAATCCCCATCACTTTGTAATAAAGTAATTTCACCAGTTCTTGGCATTATAGCAATTGGGACATCAGCTTGACCTTCTTTATCTTCATATTCTGATAAATCAAGTACAATTTCATCATCAACTTTACCTGCAGCACATCCCACAACAATATCTTTCATAGGAATTCCTGCATCAACAAGAGCAACAGAAGCAGCTGTAATTCCAGCACAACGAGTTCCACCTTCAGCTTCTATTACTTCTATATAAATATCAATCATTGAACGAGGATAATTTTCTAACATTAATGCTGGTTTTAATGCTTCAGCAGTAATTTTAGAGATTTCAGATGATCTTCTATCAGGTCCTGGTCTTTTTCTGTCATCTACTGAGAACGGAGCCATGTTGTATCTGCATCTAATTACTCCAGTATTAGGTTTAAGTAATCTTCTAATATATGATTCTCTAGGACCATAAACAGCCACTAAAATTTTATTTCCACCAAATTCTAAGTAAGCTGAACCATCTGCACGTTCAAGTACACCTGCTTCAATTTTAATAGGACGTAATTCATTAGGTTTCCTACCATCCTTTCTAATATATTCTGACATTATATCAACCTCTCAATCTGCGAAGAATTATTTATTATTCAATATAAAAGAACTGTTTGAGTTATCACCGTATGATAATCCACCATCTTTTTTACTTTTATTTTTTCTTTTCAATTCTTCAATAACTTCAGCAATATTAGGTTTGTCGCCTTTTTCTTTCTTTTCTTCTGCTTGTTGTTTAGCAAGTTCTTCTTGTTCTAATTCTTCTTTGAAGTTTTGAAGTTTAGGTTTTTCCAAAACAAATTCTTGCTCTTCTTCAGCTTCAACTTCTTCAGGAGGTAATTCTCCATCAATAGCTAAGTATAATTTGTTTTTAATTTTATTGGTTAAACCAGAAGTATGAGCTTCAGCTTCAATTAACTGAATAATACTTTTGGTAAGTTGTTCCATGTCTTTGTCCCCTTTTACCCAAACAAGACCATTTTGACCAACGACAATTTTACAATTGGTTTTATCTTTAATCATGTTGATCATAGAACCTTTTTTACCAATTAACCTAGGAACTTTGGTTGGAGCAATATCTACGATAATTCCGCCTTTAAATTTGCCCATTCCTCTTCCTTTTAAACCGAGTTTTGCCTTTTTGATTTCATCAACATCGACAACTCTTAAAAATAGAACATCCCCAATATCGAAAACTTTATTGAGTTCTTTTTTTTCACGACCAAACACTTCAAAAGCAGGTAAAATTCCAGAATAAGGTGAATTAATGTCAACATTCCACATTGAGAACCTAACATCATCAATTTTACCTATTACAACATCTCCTTTTTTAGGAACATATTTACTTTTAAGAGGAATAACTCTAAGTTTTTTATTCCTCAAAGAAACAAGTCCCATTAAAGAAGAACAAACTTTACCATTCTCTTTAAAGGTACCTCTTCCAGAATAGTATTCATCGTCAGCCAATAACTGACCAGGAATAACTAAATCTTTATTTTCCACATATATCATAATAATCCCATGAACATAAGTTATTTAATAATTTTGGTTTCTGCGTCTCCACCTGAAATTTCAGCCATTTTAGCAGAAAACTTATCTTGAAGACCACCGGACATTTCAATAATACCAATCCATGAACCATCTTGCTGCCATTCTTCGTTTAAAATTTCACCAAATCCATGAATAACAGAATAAGCACTTCCCGCAGATGCTCCAGGCAATCTAACAGCAATTTTAACTTTTTCAAATTTAATTGGAATAAGTGGTTTAATAGCTTTTAGTGCTACTTGTACTTGCTGGTCTACAGAAGTGAAAGGATCAAATTTGACTCTAGCTTCATCACATGCATTTTCAATTCTTTGAACAGGATGAGGTAAACCATTTTGAGGGTTAACTGCTTCTTTAGCTATTTTATTAATAACCAATTTCCTTTTATCTTCCTGCATTTTCCTTTTTTGATCAGCAGTTAATTGTACGGTCCCTTTTTCAAGTATAATTTTAGAAACTTCAATAGGGTCAGTAGTTTCAAATATTTTATTCATAGCCTCATCAGAGGCTTTGTCTCCTTTTTTGGAATCTTTGAAAATTTCTTCAACAGCTAAAAGATCTTCAATAGCAACATCAGGACCATCTGGATTTCTAAAATCAGCTGCCAAATCAGGGTCAACTAATATTTCAAAGTGTTCACCACAATATTCATATTTAGCAATAATTGCTTCATCAATGTTTACCATTAAAGTATCCCCTAACTTAATTAATTAAAAAGAATTATTCTTCAGCTTCTTCTTCGCAATCAGCTGATTCTTCTTCCTCTTCTTTTTCCTCTTCTTCAACAAGTACTTCATCAATGTAGTTTTGTACTTCTTCTTGAGAAAGTTTTACGTATTTTTCATCATCAACTTTAATAACTGCAATTTCAACGTTATTTGAAGTGGTTTCGTGATCAGTAGATTCATTAATAGCTACTAATGCTAATTCAATAGCTTCATCTAAAGTTAAATCGTCACTATATTTTTCTTCAAAGATTTCCATAGCTGCAGATCTTCCTGAACCAATAGCAGTAGCTTTATATTCAATTAATGCTCCACTTGGGTCAGTTTCGAATAATTTGCATTTACCATCATATACTCCACCAATGATTAAAGCAGAACCAAATGGTCTTACTCCACCGTTTTGAGTGTATAATTGTAACATATCACATAATTTTTTAGATAAGCTAGTTACACGAATAGGTTCACTATAAGTTATTTTATTTATTTGTGCTTCAACTCTTGCTCTTTCAATTAAAGCTCTTGCATCAGCAACAAGTCCTGATGTAGCTGCACCAATGTGTTCATCAATTTTGAATATTTTTTCAATGGATGATGCTTCAACTAATTTAGAAGTAGTCCTTTTATCAACAGCTAAAACAATACCTTCAGAACTTTTTACACCAATAGATGTAGTTCCTCTTTTAACAGCTTCTCTTGCATATTCTACTTGGAAAAGTCTTCCATCTGGGCTAAATACAGTAATTGCTCTATCATATCCGGCATTTTGTAAAGGTTGCATTTTAATACCTCACATTTTAATAAATATTTTATAAATTTTAAGTTCAACTACATAAAAAAATAAAACCAAATCTCCATGAAAAGGCAAATTTTCATTTTAAATTCCCACTTTGTAGAAAATTAAAATATTTTTATTCTTTTTTCCATAAATCCAATTGATATTTATATTAATAAATTATTTATATAGTTTTCTATTTTAAAATAACAAAAAGTAACTAAATGTATTTTTCAGACCCTTTGATAGTGCCAGATAATCCAATAGTTGTAATGGCAATCCTATTCCCATTATATTTATTAGTAAGAGCAAAAGATGACCTTACCTCATCAACATAATCTCTTTGACATCTTATAATTGATTTATATCTATAATAACCATCACATTTTTCAATTTCAAAGAACCTCATAACCCATAAATTAAAATTAGATGTATTAAGTTCTCCTTGAAAACGAACACATGCATCCCAAATAATTGTAACCAATTCATCTTTTGTAATCTTTGAATTGATTTTAACATCAACTGTAAGATACCTATTATTTTTTCTTAGTGTAGGTGGCAATACTTTAAGCTTCATCTCTAACCCTCCTAACACCTTTTAAAATTAGATCTTCCCTATTTTTATTATATTCTAGGATATTAGATGAAGTTTCAAAAGACTTATTAATTTCTGCATCTGTCAAACCAGTCTGCTTGAAAAAAGCAACAAAATCATGAGTGGTTCTGATATCAAATACCGATTCCGCTCTTGAAGACAACACCAAAGGAAAATCAAATTTCCTATATAAAGTATAGATATCTTTAAAATTAGAAATAACTTTTGATCTATGTGACAAATAACTTTTCAAAACATCCTTAAAACATAATTCAATAGCTACATTGTTTTTTACAGCTTCTTTTGCAAGTACATGATTTAAACCACTATCATATCTCCTAAGATAGGGTCTTGATAAAACATCCACTTTTATATTTTCCAATGTTGACCTGTTGACTTTTAAATCACCACCAACAACAGAAATGCAGGAAGCTTTCTTCCTGAATTTGTTAACAGACTTCTGAATATCATTAATGTTTGATGATTTTATTTCCAATGTATAATTAAATTCGATAATTCCATCCAATGAATTTTCCAAATCATTCTTAAAATCAACAGCATTTAAAAAGTCATTTGTATTATATGAAAAATTAATATGATTCCAACCATAAAAAGAAGCTTCATTAGCCAATTTAATATTGTTTTCCAGGCTGCTTCCCTTAATATTTAAATCAAAAAACATATTATAATTTATATTTTTATCAATTAAATAATTTATTAAAAAAAATAAAAAAGTGAAATTAAATCACTTTTTATTGATATCTTAAGAATTCAACTTCCCAACTTACAGTTTCATAATAATCAATAGTAAATGTCTCAGAGGTATCGGAAGTATAAGTGAATGAATCAGATCTAGTTTCAACAGCACTTTTTGAACCCCAATCCACACCACCAGACTCACCATTAGAACCGGAAACTGTTAAATGATTGGTTGCATAATTCTTAATAGGATATGCAGAAAGTTTTACTTTAATTTTACCCTCAGGAACAGTAATTGTTTTAGATCCAGACCCAGACCCCGAATAACTACCTATGGACTCCCATGACTTAGATTCAGTTGTTTGGGAAGATACCTCTTGAGTTTTAGCATCATCATCGCTACTTGAAACCTGACTACTTGCAGACCCAATTTCCTGAGATTCAGTGCTTTGCTGCGGAACATCATTACTTTGACTATTAGAATTATTATTTAATGCAAAAAATCCAATAGCACAAACTAATAGCACAATAATAACAATTAAAGCAATTATTATACCTTTAGAGTTACCTCCAGATTTAGGAGGTACTTCTTCAAGTGAACTACCGCAACTTGTACAAAATTTAGCACCTTTTCTATTTTCAAACCCACATTCTTTACATTTCATATAAATCATACACTAAAGATAATTTAATATAATATTTTAATATTATACACTAATAAATTGATTGGAACATGTATAATAATTTAATTAGTGTGTAATATGTTATAAAACATTTTATAGTACTAATCACATAATATTCAACATGGGGAATGAAAATGATGAACTTTTGAAATTAACTTCATACGTTCAAATTTCTAAGTATAGAGAAAAAACATTAAAATCCATTGGCAATGACGTTAAAATACCAACCAACATTGCGAAAGATAGCGGAATTAGGACTAATCATATTTCAAAGGTTCTGAGTGAATTAAAAAGTAAAGAAATCGTCGAATGTATAAACGAGGAAGCTCGTAAGGGAAGATTATACAGATTGACCGATACTGGAAAAGATGTTTTAGAAAGTATTAAAGTGAAAGAGGATAAGGAAAATAAAGATTAATTAAAATCAATCCCCTCTTTAATATTTTTTAACTCTTCAATAACTTCAGGATTTGAAGATTCTTTTAAAACATCATGCAAAATTTTTATTAACAAACTATTTTTAATATTCAACGGGAAACAATCAACCGTTTCATTTACAATTGAATCATAATTTGGATTTTTCAAATCCAACTTATATTGTAATTTTATTTCCTGTCTTAAATCATCATCAATGTACTTTTCAAGATATACTATTAATTCGTTTGCAAATGAATTACCAAATTTTTCCATAGTTCTTATTGAATCGTCATCAAAAGGAGTATTTTCAATTAATAGCTTAAAAGATCCATAATTCTGATACCCATATGGGATAAATCTACCTTCAACAGTATGTGCACAGTATTCATTCATGATTTTGAATTCGGGAAGTGTTAAAAAATACCAGATGAAACTTTGTAATGTTGAAGATGTTTTAACATTAAGTATACAGCACAGCAATTCTTCAATAATTGAAAACAAAAGATAATGAGCTAATTCATGAATTATTGTTGCAATCTGAACAGATTCATCCAACCTATCATCATAGAAAATATAATTACCTAAAAATATGAATCCTCTTTCATAGCATCTTGCTTTAGTTTTACAAGGAGCAAATATGCTTGCCAGATTTAAAATTTTATCTTTAATAGTACTACCATGAATTTCAGTGAAATCCGCTCTTAAAAATATATCTCTTAATAATTCATTATACTCTTCATCAGTTATTTGAGCATTTAATAGTAAATTTTCATTATATTCAGTGAATAACACGTCAAAATCATCAATTTCAATTGGATTTATCTGCCTGTTGCAATTAACGCAATAAACTGTATAATTTTCATTAACTGAACCACAATAAGGACAAACATGTTCCAAAATAAATTTATTACCACAATGAGTGCAGTAATTATTTTCTTTAAAATTCAAGGTTCCACAAACATCACAATTTTTCAAAATAATCACTACCTAAATCTATTTTTAAGGCTTTTTACTGTGTTTCTAAGAGAATTTTTCATTAAAAACATCTTTTTGATATTTTTACCACAATTTGGACAAAATTCAGTATCCCAATCATTTACCTCACCACAAGAGCAAATAATTTTTGAAATGATTAATCTCTTTGGGTTCAATGGTCTTTGGCAATCTTGGCAAAATTTAGCGGAAATGGGATTTTTATGCCCGCAAACACAAACAATTTGTGAATTTTCCTTTTTTATGTTTGCTCCACATTCAATACAAAAAGAATCATTAATATCATTTAAAGTAGAACAGACACACAATACTGCCATATCGGGTAGATTACCATAATTTTTCAAAGGTAAACCACAATTTCTGCAAAATTGAGCATTGCTTTCATTTTCTTCACCACAAAAACAAAAAATAGAATCATTAAATTCCAAATTAAAATTACTGTAATTGCTATTTTCATATACAATATTTTTGTTCAACTGCTTTCCACACATTTCACAGAATATATTTTCCTTGGAATTGATTGCACCGCAGTCGCATAGAACATTCTCCAAATTGAATTTTGGTTTGGATTTGTTCTTTAAAATTTTAGCTAATTTGCCTTGTGCTCTTTTTGTTCCACACATATAACAAAATTCGTTGCTTACATCATTTATGTATCCGCAGTGGCAAATTTCATATTTAAAATCATCACGTTTGCTTAAAATATATGGTGAAAAATCAATGGAAAAATTAAAAAACCCAATATTATGTATTGGGGGTGTAAAAACATAAGATTCTTCTTTTTCTGTGTTAAATGTTTTACATCCGCATTCCGGACAATACTGATTATTTGGAAGAATCCTATGACCGCATTTTTTACAGTAATTTTCTAAAGTCATGTTATATCTTAGTTTTTAGACAATGATTGAATTTCCTTAACTACTTTAGATAATACTTCTTCGCCTAATCCTTCAATGTATTTGATGGATCCAGCGCATTCGTGACCTCCACCATCAATACCTGCTTGAGGCACTAACTCTATCATTTTGGATACAATTTCATTTACATTGAAACCATACTGTTCGTTGACTGCATCAGTAGCTCTGAATACTCCGAAATCAGGACCGTGGCCTAAAGTCACAATAGGTTTGTCTTCACCTAACTCCTGTTTTACACTATCATGGACAAAACCACATGTTTTACCTGGAGCAGGGAATGTAAATTTATGTGCATATTTTTCAACATCAATAAGGTTAAAGTAGATTCCATTTTCAAGTTGGGTTCTTTTGATATTTGGAAGTGCTGCTTTAAGTTGAGTATCAACTCTTTTTTGATATTCTTTATACAATGCATTAATCATTTTTTCATGCTTATCAATATTGTCAACAGCCAAAATAGTGTCCATTATTCCTCTACCGTTCATGAATCTTAAGAAGTATGCTTCAAAGTCGACACATTCAGCGATTTTAGCCAAATGTTCCTTTTCAAATCCTTTTTGACTTGCAAGTTCCAAGTACTGGACAACTTCACCACATTCTGCCTTATCTCCTAATGCTGCAATAGCAGGTAAATGTTTAATTGTTTCAGTTACATTCGGATTAATTAAATGTGCAACTTCTGTTGCAAGGGCACCTGCAGTTAATTGTGAATCTCCACCAACTAGATATGGATTTACATGACAGTCAACATATTCATCAACTGCAACAGTAGCTCCATAAATTTCACCATCTCTTTCATCTTTAGTGAGCAATTCACCTGGAGAGTGGTGGTCTATTACAACAACTTCAATATCATAAATTTTAGCTTGCATCAATGCAACAATATCCTCTTCTGTTGATCCGTTATCTAAAAGAACAATTAAAGGCAATTTCTGACCATGTCTTTCTTGGTCTTCCAATGCAAAGGACAAATCTTTAACTACATCTTCAAGCTCATAGAAAGGAGCCTTACTTGGAGATCTCTTGAAATAGTAGTATTGAGCATCATTACTTGGATTTAATTTTTCGATTAAAGGAACAATAGCTTTTTCCATTGCAACACCAGAACAAATACCATCTGCATCATTATGGTGTCTAAGTAAAATTGTTCTACCATCAAGTATTGCTCTTCTAATTCTTTGAGCTGCTTCAAACATTTTTGGTTTAAGTCTGTTTAAAACATCACTTTTGACTAAGAAATCAACATCTTCAGGCTTAGCCTTTTCATTTAATGCATCGTCAATTAATTTAAGTAACTTTGCAGTATTTTCTTCATCAAGTTTTACCATTGAAGATGACTCAATTTGAGTCTTTCCACCGTGTTCGTTGACTTCACCAACAACTTGAACTGCATCACCAAGTTCGATATCAGGATATGATCTCTCACCAGCCTTATCAAATGCAGCTATTTCAGTAGTTCCACTTTCATCACTTATTATGAAAATAGTTGGACCGGAAGTCAGTTGGATTTGTTGAACTTCACCATCAATTCTAACAGTTTTTCCTTTTTTCTTCTCAAGCTCACCTATAAGAGTTCTAGGGAAAGTTTTGGTTAATTTTTTAAGATTATATGATTCAACATGAGCTAAACCTAAATCAATTTTTCTTTCTCTAGCTTTAATGGCTGTGACAAATACAATTACTTCATCACCAACATTGCATCCGAAGTGATCTCCTCTCATTAATCCCCAAACATTATTGTTTAGAGTAACAAAAGCACCGTATTTTTCAACTCTGGTGACTTTTCCTTTGTATAACTTGTCTTTGTCCATATCTCTCATTTGACATAAGGAATCTAGAACATATACATCACGGGTTGCACTTCTGCGAGCTTCAAATTTATCATGTTTAGCTTTTTCTAGTTTTCTTTTCTCTTCACAGCTAGCACATAAATCATGTTGATCACTTATTGATTTACCACAGTCTCTGCAGACATTTATTTGACCGGTTCCATGACAGTGAGGACATTCACCAAATACTTCAACTTGTCCTTTTCCATTACATACTTCACATGGAACATCTTCTTGACCACCTAAGTCAAATTTTGCTCTTGCATTACTGTTTACGCCTTTAAAATGATTACCAACATCAAAAGCATCATCTTCATAACCTGTTCCACCACAGGCATCACATTCTTTGTAGTCTACAACTACAGAGCCTCTTCCTTTACATTTTGGACATTTTGTTTTCAATTCTAAAACACCACCTTATAGCATAAATTTTTGTGGTTTAAATAATTCTGTATTATTATTAACTATTTCATCACGTTCATGCTGATACATTGTAGCTTCATACATCAATTCATTAGCCTGTGAAGCATAACTTGTACCAGTACTATTTGAATAAACTTTAAAACATTCAATTGCATTTATTAAGTTGTCAACTGCATCAATTTTGAGTTCTAATTCCTGGACAACAGTATCAATATACTCCTTTTGGACATCATTTATATCAGAAGAAAATTTGTCCCGAATATTTTTTAATTTATTTAGACTTTCATTAAAATTATCACCTGCAGATTTAGCCTTATTTAATGATTCATCAAAATATTTGTCGTTAACTAATTTAACAGCTTCATTGTAATCATTATCTCCATCAACGATAGAATTACTAATATCTGGCATGGTTTTATTAATATTATCCATAGAACTATCAATAAACAAAATAGCTCCAGAAATAGACAACAATACTAAAATAAAAATTATTAATTTTATATAACTAGACACATTTATTAAATTTATAACAAGACATTATTAAAATTTTCCTAAGCAATGGAAATTAAATAAATAAAAAAAAGAAAGGTAAGTTTAAAATTAAATTTTAAACCTATTCGCTGGACCAGAGTCCGTGTAAATTACAAAATGCGTATGCTACAGCAGCATCAGCTTTGTCAGCACCAATAGTGAAAGTTGCTTCAGCAACATCGCCAGGTTCGAAGCATTTTGCGTATAATTCGTTATCAACACTTACAGCAACAAATTGGATGTAGTGGTCGTCATCCATAGGGTGAGCAGCTTCTCCAACTTTTACAGTAATGTTGTCACCGTCGATTTCAACAACAGGTTTGTGTTTAGGTGCTTTTTCTCCTTCAGTGATTACAGGGATTTTAGTAAGATCTGGGCTGCAAACTTCACCTTCACCTTTAACAAACATTCCTAAGATACTTCCACATTTTTCACATTTAATAAAATTTGCCATATTTAACATCTCCATTAAATTATATTAATTAAATATATTTCATATCCCAATATATATTATTGTTGATTTTCATAATAATTTTCAATAGCTGCTTTAAGACCGTCAGCTGCTAAATTTGAACAATGCATTTTAACTGGTGGAAGACCATCTAATTCTTCTGCAACATCATTTCTTGAAATTTCTAATGCTTCTTCTAATGTTTTACCAACAGCAATTTCTGTAATCATACTACTGGTTGCAATTGCAGCTCCACATCCAAAGGTTTGGAAAGAAATGTCTTGGATGACATTATCTTCAACTTTAATGTAAATAGTCATTAAATCCCCACAGGTAGGGTTTCCAACTGTTCCAACACCGTTTGCATCTTCCATTTTTCTACTGTTTCTTGGATTTGCAAAATGGTCCATAACTTTTTCTGAATAATCCATAATTAACACCTCTTACAACTGTCATTTCCTTTTTTACACATTACACCATCATAATCAATTTCTTGGTTCCATAAAGGAGACATTTCTCTTAATCTTGCAACTGCATTTGCAAGTACATCTACAAAGTTATCAATATCAAATTTGTCACTTTCAGGGGAAAGTGAAATTCTAAGTGAACCGTGAACATCAACAGGATCTAATCCTAATGCAGTTAAAACTGGAGATGCTTCAAGGGAGTTTGAAGAACATGCTGAACCTGTTGAAGCCTGATAACCTTGTGCATCAAGTAATAAAATTAAGGATTCACCTTCAATAGCACTGAATCTGAAATTAACCAAGTTAGGTAATCTGTGTTCTTGATCACCATTAACGTAAGCTTTAGGAATAGTAGCTAATACTTTTTCTGCTAATTCATTTCTAATTGAAGCTAATTTTTCTTTATGTGCTTCAAGTTGAGTACTTGCTAATTCACATGCTTTTCCAAAACCAACGATTCCAGGAATGTTCTCAGTACCACCTCTGATTCCTCTTTCCTGACCTCCACCATGGATTAAAGGTTCTACTCTGGTTCCTTTTCTTATGTATAATGCACCAACACCTTTAGGTCCGTTGATTTTGTGAGAAGATAATGCAAGTAAATCTACGTTTAATTTTTCAACGTCAACTTCGATTTTACCAAAGGTTTGAACTGCATCAATGTGGAATTTAATTCCTTTTTCACGTGCAATTTTACCAATTTCCTCTACAGGTTGAATGGTTCCAATTTCATTGTTACCATGCATGATACTGATTAAAATGGTTTCGTCAGTAATTGCATCTTCTACATCTTCAACTTTAATAATACCATTTTCATAAACTGGTAAGTAAGTAACTTCAAATCCGAATGATTCTAAAAACTTTAAAGTATTTTTAACAGCAGGATGTTCAATTTCAGTTGTGATTATATGTTTACCTTTTTTGAATAATTTAGATGCAATACCTTTAATTGCTAAATTATCAGATTCAGATCCTCCGCTTGTAAATATTATTTCTTCAGATTTTGCATTAATAGAATCAGCCACTCTTTGACGAGCTAATTCTAATGCTTTTTTAGATTCACGACCAAGTTTATAAAGAGTGGAAGGATTACCATATTCTTGTATGAAAAATGGTTTCATTTCCTCAAAAACTTCTTGACTAACTTGTGTAGTTGCTGAATTATCCAAGTACATAATTTCTACCTTTTAAATTTTATTAATTAACAAATATGCGTCCATTTCACATATACATACTCAGTTCGATAAATATGATAATAACAATGATTTTATTAAAATATATCATGTGTTATATTCCTATATAACAATAGTTATTATTAATATATAAATGTTTTGTAAAAGAAAAATTTTAAAAAAAAAATCAATGAAAAAGAGAAAGAAAAATTCTCTTAATCGTTAATATCATAACCTAATGCTTGTAGGTTATCTCTAATTTTATCAGATAAATCGTATTGTTTGTTAGCTCTTAAATCTGCTCTAACTTCAGAGACTAAATTAAGTAAATCATCAGAACCCGCATTTACTTGTTCACTAACAAAACTTACACCGAAAATATGAGCCACATCATCCAAGAATAATTTAATAGCTATTTTATCTTCATCTGAAAAATCGGACAAATCATTTTTAGTATCATTAATTAATCCAAAAATAGCTGCAATAGCTTTTGGAGTGTTAAAGTCATCATCCATACTATTAAAGAACTCTTCTTTGTGAGGTGCTAAAACATCACACTCATATTTTTCATCACCAACTTCAACATCTAAAAGCTCATAGTATTTTCTAATTCTGTCTAAGCTTTTTTCAGACTGGTGAAGTGAGTCTTTAGAAAAGTCAATAGGACTTCTGTAATGAGTTGAAAGTACAAAGAATCTGAAAGTATCAGGTTCATAATCTTCAAGCAATTCACGGATAGTAATGAAATTGTTTAAAGATTTTGACATTTTTTCTCCGTTAACATTTAAAAATCCGGTGTGTAACCAGAATTTAACCATAGGAGCTTTTCCTGAAACAGCTTCCATTTGAGTAATCTCTGCTTCATGGTGAGGGAAAATTAAATCTAAACCTCCACCGTGAACATCATACTGAGGTCCAAAGTAATATTCAGTAATTGCAGTATCTTCAATATGCCATCCAGGTCTTCCGTCACCCCATGGAGATGACCAGGTTGGTTCATCTACACCGATACGTTTTTTCCAGAGCGCAAAGTCCTGTGGATTTTTCTTGGTGGTTTCTGCAATATCTCTGTGTGATTCTAATTCATCAACATTTCTGTTGGATAATTTACCAAATTCTGGGAATTTATCAATTTCAAAGTAAACTCCATCTTCGGTTTCATAAGCAAAACCTTTATCGATTAATCTTTGAATTTGGTCTAATATTTCATCAACATGATCAGTTGCTCTTGCAAATAAATTAACACCAGTGACATTTAATTTATGCATGTCTTCAATGTATCTTTTTTCAAACTTACGAGCTAACTCTTGAGCAGGAATTCCGTTTTCTTTTGATCTATTAATGATTTTATCATCAATATCAGTAATATTTTGGATGTAAAATACAGCATACCCACTATATTCCAAATATCTTTTAATTGTATCAAAAGAAATGTATGTTCTTCCATGTCCAATATGAGCATCATCATAAACAGTAGGACCACATACAAATAAGTTAACCCTATTTTTATTAATAGTTACAAAATCCTCTTTACTACGAGTTAATGTTGAATAGACGTCCATAAAAATAACCTCAAAAAAATAGTATTTAAAAAAGGCAAGTGAGGGATTTGAACCCCCGTATTATGGTCTGCAGCCACACACCTAAGCCACTCGGTAAACTTGCCATTAAAATTAAAGGATAATAAAGTATTAGTCATTTACACTATAAATACTTTACTATTTTATCCTTGATTTTCCTAATTTACTTTAGAACCTAAACAAGATTGACAATCTTCACCAAGGTGAGATTTATCAATGTTAAGTTGTTCTAGTACATCATCTACTTCAACATTGTTGCATATTTTACAGGTTGTTGAAATTAAATCTGCCTTAGTTGCTTCGCCTTCAGATAACTTGCGAGCAAATTCATGAATCATACCTCTAACCCTTTCATCAAGTTTGATTCCACTACCTCTTTTATCAGTAATATATTGGGATACAGCAGGTTGAGTAATATCCATAAGTTCAGAAACATCTTTTTGTTTCATCCCCAAATTTAACAATTCTTTTGCTAATTCAGATCTAATAGCAGGTATTACATACCAAACAACAATTTCACAAGGCGGTTTCATAAAAATCACTTTTCATTTTCTAATAACTCATCCAATGAGCCATATTCAGAATTGATATCGTCTAAATCAATACCGTTTTTTTCGTATAAAATTTTAATATATTTATCATTTTCTTGGAGATGCTTATTAATAGTTTTAATTGCATCTGCAACAGGGTCTGGAAGTTTATTGTGATCTAAATCAACCTTCTTATGAGGTACTCCTCTACGTCTTACAATACGACCCGGAACTCCAACACAAGTACATTCTGCAGGAACATCTTTTAAAACAACAGCACCAGTACCAATTTTGGAATACTCACCAATAGTAATATTACCCATTACTTTAGCACCAGCACCAATAATAACTCCTTTTTCAATAGTAGGGTGTCTTTTGGTTTTTTCAGTTGTGGTTCCTCCAAGAACTACACCTTGGTAAATCAAAACATCATCACCAACAATTGCAGTTTCACCTACAACAACACCCATACCATGATCAATGAAAACACGTTTACCAAATGTCGCACCAGGGTGAATTTCAATACCGGTCAAAAACCTGGATATGTTAGAAACAATACGTGCTAAAAGCTTGAATGAATGATTCCAAAGCCAGTGCCCAAGTTTATGAAACAATAAGGCATAAAAACCCGGATAACATAAAAATATTTCTAATGTTGATCTTACTGCCGGATCCTTTTCCTTAATAGCCCTAATTTCTTCCCTTAAATTATCAAACATTGGTAAACCTCAATATATATTACAATGTTATTACATTTAATAACATGTGATATATAAAGATTATCTATTCGAATAATTCTTCAATAGAAAGATATCTCTCACCATTATCTGGTAAGATAGCAATTATTCTTTTACCTTTATTTTCTTCTCTTTTAGCTAATTGTAAAGCAGCCCAAGTAGCAGCTCCGGAAGAAATTCCTGGGAAAATACCTTCATTTTGAGCAAGAGCAACTAAGGTTTTACGAGCTTCTACAGTAGGTACTGGAATAATTTCATCGATTACATCAGAGTCAAAAATTGATGGAACAAAACCTGCACCAATACCTTGGATTCCGTGTGGTCCTTTAACACCTTTTCCTAAAGTTTGGGATTCTTCAGGTTCTACTGCAACGATTTTTACATCAGGAAGAACTTCTTTTAATGCTTTACCAATACCAGTGACTGTTCCACCAGTACCGACACCAGCAACAACATAGTCAACATTTCCATCAGTATCTCTTAAGATTTCCTGACCAGTTGTTTTGTAATGGATTCTAACATTTGCTTCATTATCAAATTGTCCTAAAATAATTGAATCTGGTGTTTGTTCATTTAATTCCTTAGCTTTTGCAATAGCTCCACCCATCCCTTCACTACCAGGAGTTAATACAATTTCTGCACCAAAAATGGACAATAATTTTCTTCTTTCAACAGACATGGTTTCAGGCATAGTTAAAATTAACTTGTAACCTTTAGCAGCTGCTGCAAAACCAAGACCAATACCAGTATTTCCACTGGTTGGTTCAATAATTGTTGAGCCTTCTTTGAGTAATCCTTTTTCTTCAGCATCTTCAATCATTGCAACAGCAATACGGTCTTTAACACTTCCAGTTGGGTTGAATGACTCTACTTTTACATCCACTTCTGCTTCTAAGTCTTTAGTTAAATTGTTTAATCTTACAATAGGAGTGTTTCCAATAGCATTAACGATACTATCCAAAACGCCTCTTTTTAATTCTGGAATATCTACCATTTTATCACCTAATAATTTTTATAAATATGAATTTAATATAACTATTGTTATATAATATTTATATCAAACTTGATTTAATAAATTTGATATAACTATTGTTATATAATGTTGTTATATAATATAAATGTTTTGGTTAAAAATAAAAAAAATTAGATATTTTCATTAAAATAATCACAAATATCAGTGCACGGACAGACTTCACATTGCGGAGAAATCGGTTTACAGATGTTTTGACCAAACTGAACCATCAAATCATTTAATTTAATCCACAAATCCTTCGGAGCTATTTTAGAAAGCTCAACTTCAGTATCTTCAGGATCTTTTGTATTGACTAGTCCCAATCTATTTGAAATTCTATGAACATGAGTATCAACAGGTATTGCAGGAAGTTCAAAAGCAAAAACCATTACGCAATTTGCAGTTTTTCTACCAACTCCTGGAAGTTTTAGCATTTCTTCAACAGTATTTGGAACTTCTCCACCATACTGATCAATTAAAATCTGTGAAACTTCCTGGATTCTTGCTGCTTTAACATTATAAAATCCTGCAGGCCTGATTAATTCTTTTACATCATCAATAGGTGCTTCTGCAACCTCATAGATATCTTTATATTTTTCAAATAAATTATCAGTAGCCTGATCAGTATTCTCATCACGAGTTCTTTGAGATAAAATAGTTCTAATTAGTACCCTGTATGGATCATGGTCATGAAATACTCTCATATCAAAAGTATCATCCAGATATTCAACCAATTTAATTACACGTTCCTCTTTATCCATTATACCAACTCTAATTCAAAACCAAGCTCTGCCATTGTTTCAATGAAATTCGGAAATGATACATCAAAGACTTCACCGTTTGTAATCTCAATATCATGTTTAAGACCAACTAGGGAAAATGCCATTGCAAGTCTGTGATCTCCGTGAGAGTCAACAACTCCAGAAGAGATTCCTCCGGTAATGCTCATTCCATCTTCATGTTCTACAAGTTTACATCCAAGTTTTTCCAATTCTCTGCAAGTAGTATCAATTCTATCAGTTTCTTTTACTCTTGCATGAGCAACACCAGTAATATTTGTAGTTCCTTCAGCCATTGCAGCTAAAACAGCAACAGTAATCAATAAATCAGGTGCATTAGAAAGGTTAACATCAATAGCATTTAGGTTTCCGTCAGATGAAATTTCAACATAATCTTCACCACGAACGATAGTTGCACCCATTTGCTGAAGAATATCCAAAATGAATTTATCTCCCTGTTTTGATGTTCTAAATAAGTTTTTAATTCTAGCTTTACCACCATTAATAGCTATTAATGCAAGTAAATAAGATGCAGATGAATAATCACCTTCAACAGTATAATCACATGCAACATATTCCTGTTTAGGCATTTTAAACTCATCTATTCTGCAACTTTGATGTTCCTGATTACATGAATCATGTTTTAAATAATATGATTTAATTGATTTAAAACCGAATTTTCTCATAATATCCCATGTCATGTACACATAAGGTTTTGATTTAAATTCCGGTAAAACATATAAAGTAACACCACAATCAGACAAAGGAGCAGATATTAAAATTGATGAAATAAACTGTGAGCTAACATTACCCATAATATTAGTTTCACCACCAAGATAACCTGGCTTAATCAATATTGGTGCTTTTTCATTATCATTTAATGATTCTGTTTCTATTCCTAAGGGTTTTAAAGCATCCATCAAAAGACCCATCGGTCTTGTTTGAAGAGATTCATCTCCAGTTAAAATAACTTCATTGTCACTTAGTGCAGAAATAGAAGTCATTAATCTAAGTGTAGTTCCTGAATTTGCAAGATCAATTGGCTCATCACTGGAATTGTGAAGATTACCATTAGTACCTACAACTTCCAAATAATCTTCTGTTCTATTAATTTTAGCACCTAATGCTTCACATACTCTAATAGATGCTAATGTATCCTCAGAGTATAACATATCATAAAGTTTTGAAGTACCCTTAGCTAATGAAGCAAGGATAACTGCTCTGTGAGAATAACTTTTAGAAGGTGGTGCTTTAACTTCACCACCAATATTTGAAATATTTTTTACCTTAAGAATCATTGATAATATTTTTAAATTAAATTTATTAAATAGTTACCTATACTAAAAGAATTACGAACAATTCGTAACCTGACAAATGTCTTAGTTGATTTATATAATATAATAACAAAAATATTAATAAGAAGTATATAATATATCGCTACCACAATTGTAGGGGTATCATTCAAATTTAAGAGATGATTAGATGTCTGTCAATTTTGATAAAAATAGCAACAGTTTTTTCTTATATGGAACTGATGCATTTAATTTAAACATAGATGATGAGCCTTACGATATAGAACCATTCAACAACCCATTAACTCAAGATGAAAACATCAAACTTGCAATATTATTGCCTAATAAAGACAATAGTGACTTTATTCTCCAATATATAAGTCCTAAATTAGCAGAATTTTATGATGTTGACTCTAATGTATTATTTGGAAGAAGCATTAGAATGATTTTTAAAATCATAGCTGATGATTTATGCTCTATTTTTAAAAATGTTATTGAAACAAAACAAAAAGACATAATGCATATAAATTTTTATGAGGGAAATCGGTTAATGTTTTGCCTTAAGTTTAATATCAACCCTATTGAAGACTATTTATCACTTACCGCAGAAGACATTACCGGTGAAATTAGAATGAAAGAGTTGAGCAGTTTTAAAAACACATCAGCATACATTCAAAAAACCCAAAAATATGCTATAGGAACCAAATTCAAAGATGGTGTTTACAGTTGGAGTAATGGAATATACCCAATCATTGAAAGAGAACCTAGTTCATATGATAAGACCCATAATATCCTCTTTGGAATTGTTATTCCAGAAGACCGGCCAAAACTTGAGGAATTTAAAAAACATATAAGAGAACAACCAGATAAAGCTTATAAAACCAATCTTAGAATATTAACTGCTAAAAATAACCTTAAAACAATAACTTTAGATGGTAAAAGGATATTTGACAAACATTATGAGCTTGAAAAACAGGTTGCAATCATTTATGATATTACTGATGAAATTAAAACTCAAAAAAGATATCATATCCTTAATGATTTAAACACATCCATAAATACTAATTTCAACATCAGTGGTTTTATTGTCAATTATGAAAATGATTATTACCATATTTCTGAAAATGCTGCAAAAAAATTCCATTTAAGTAACAAACATCCTAAATTACTCCTCTATGATATTATAAATAACATTATTAACCCGGAATTCAGATTGTTACGTGAAAAACTCCATAATGATGAAATTGATAGGATTGATGGTATTTATGACTATAAATCACCGATTTATGATGAAATTCAAAAAATACATATCACCTACTTCAAAAAGGAATATGAAGGCGAAACATATTACGTTGGAGGAATACAGGACATCACTAGACAATATGAAAGTGAATTAAAACTTTCATCAAAAAGAAAAGAGTTAAGTCTTCTTCAAAATACATTGATTGATGTTGAAAAATCAAATATCGTATCAATTCCTTACCTTGATAAAGAAGGAAAATATCACTGGCCTCAAGGTATATATGATTTATTGGAAAAAGAACCTTCTCCAGAAGATGAAAATAATAATATTATCTTAAATGCTACTGATGAAAAAACAAGAGCACATATTAATGAAAAAATATCCAATATGGATAAAAATGAAATAATAAACAATGAATCAGTGAAAATTACCACTGGAACAGGTAAAACTAAATATCTGGAGGTTAATGTTAGAAATGTTTATGATGAAGATGGATGTTTTATTCAACAAAGTGCACTTTGTAGAGATATAACTCCATATCATGAGCATGAATCTGAAATTAAATTTTTAACAGGCGTACTTCAAAAAATCAACACTCATCTTGGTACCGGTGCGTTTATTTGGGACCGTAACAGTGACTTAATGATTGCTACTGATTCTGCAAAACAGATTGTTCATATTGAAGATAGAGGAAATACTCCTATTGAACTTCAGGAATTTAGGAATAATATTGTTGATAGTGAAAAATATCTTGAAGCATTGCATAAACTATATTCCGGTGAAATCGATAAGATAGACAGTATTTGGGATTATAAAGCACCTGGTCATGACCTTCAAAAAATCCGTGTAAACTATCAACAACTTATTATTGAAGATAGAGAGTTATGGGTTGCAGGAATTCGTGATGTTACCAGTGAAATTGAAAGAGAAAACAAAATTATAGCTGCAAATAAAAATATGGAAATTTTAATTAACGAATCCAATCACAGAATTAAAAATAATTTGAATTTGCTGCTTAGATTTATTTCACTTGAGAAAAAATTCCACACAAAGCCTGAACATATCTTAGATAACCTTTTAGGAAGAATTAACTCATTAGTTGTTTTACATGAAAAACTAAGTGATACAGAAAATAAGTATGATGTAAATGCTGTTGAATCATTCAGGAAAATGACTGAAGATTTGTACAATATTTATAAAGAACTTTCTTCAGAAATTTCATTTAATTTTGAAGAACATGAGGAATTTAAACTACCTAATGATAAAATGATGCCTGTTTTATTAATATTAAATGAATTGGTAACAAACACTTTAAAATATGCGCATTCAAATAAAATTACAAGAAGTGAATTCAATTCATACATCAAAAAAGATGGAAATATCTGTGAATGTTTCTTTAAAGATGATGGGTCAGGTTATCCTGAAGGATTTGATCCATATAAAACAACAGGATTAGGATGGGTTGTAATCACATCTCTTGCAAAACAATTAAATGGTGAATTTGAAGCATATAATGACAATGGAGCATGCTTTAAATTAAGATTCCCAATTAAAGATTAAAATTTAAATTAAAAACCATCACTAAATTTTAATTTTTTAAAAAAAAGAAAAAGAAAATTGAAGAAATAATTTATCTAATTACTTCAACAATCATGTCTAAGTTTTCAGACTGTAAGATATCTACTTTTTTACCAGATGCTCCAACAATCTCTTTTTTGATATTTAACATATCTTCAGGAACTACAATATCTCCGATAGTAAGTTCTTGAGATTCTTCTAAAACACTAGCAATTTCTTCAATATCAGTGGATTTTAAATATCCAATAATTTTACCAGCATCTCCTTTGTATTTTGGTCCAATTTGAGACATGTCTGGTTCAACTTCAATGATTTTTTCATGTACTTCAGGTTTTCCTGAACTGATGTTTAAATCATTGATTTTTAAAGTACCTCTGATATCATCATCAAATAAGTTAAATACATCAACTAAGTCTTCATCAGAAGTGTATACGTTTACTTCACTAAGTTCTGCATTTAATGGGATTTTTGATGCTGATTTGAATCTTCTTACTTCGTCAATTAATTCAATTGTAGTTTCACCTTTAACTTCCATTTCTTCACTGATTAACTCTTCGTTTACTTCAGGCCAGGAAGTAGTATGGATAGATTGATCATCGAAGTATTGGTAAACTTCTTCTACGAAGAATGGTACAATTGGAGAGAGTAATTTCAAGGATGTTTCAATTACGCATCTTAAAGTGTATTTAGCTGCTTTTCTTGATTCATCTGATACATCACTGTATAATCTGTATTTTACAGCTTCAATATATTCATCACAGAAATCGTGCCAGAAGAATTTTTCAATTGATCCGATAGTGTCTGCGAAGTTGTATTGAGCAAAAGCATTATCAACAGTGATATTTAAGTTGTTGAGTTTGGATAAAATCCACATATCGAGTGGGTCCAAGTTATCTTTGACTTCTTCGTAGGATACTTCTTCATCGAAGATTTGCATACTGATAAATCTGAATGCGTTCCAGAATTTTCTAATAAATCTGTATCCGTGTTTAATGTCTTTCCAGTCGAATATTACATCAGAACCAGGTACACTGTTTGCAGCCCAAGTTCTGAGTGCATCTGCACCATATTGTTCAATAACTTCTTCAGGACCAATTACATTTCCTCTGGATTTACTCATTTTGTATCCGTCTTCACCAAATACCATACCATTAATTACAACATCAGAGAATGGTTTTTGATCAGTTAAAGCAAGACATCTAAGGGTTGTGTAAAATGTCCATGTACGGATAATATCGTGTCCTTGTGGACGAATATCTGCTGGGAAATGGTTGACATAGTCTTCATCAGGCCATCCTGCAATAGATAATGGTGAAATAGATGAATCCATCCAGGTATCAAGAACATCTTCTTCTCCAATAAACTCTTCACATCCACATTCACATGCGTGTTTTGGTTTATCTTGAGTTGGATCGATTGGTAAGTCTTCAACATCAGGTAAAATAACTTTTCCACAATCTTTACAGTACCATACAGGAATTGGAGTTGCAAAAATTCTTTGTCTTGAAATACACCAGTCCCATTCCATGGAATCTGCCCAGTTTACCATACGGGATTTCATGTGTTCTGGCATCCAGTTCATTTCATCTGCAGCATCTTTAGTTTTTTGGATTAAATCTCTTACAGCTACAAACCATTGTTTTTTAACAAGAATTTCAATAGGAGTTTTACATCTCCAACATTGACCTACATTTTGGTCAACTTGTTCTTGTTTTACTAAGTAACCTTCAGCATCCAAATCAGAAATGGTTTGTTTTTTACAACTTTGTAAATCCATTCCAGCATATCTTCCTGCTGCATCGGTTAATTTACCAGATTCATCAATTGCATCGATGATTTCTAAATCGTATTTATTTACCCAACTTACGTCAGTTTTATCCCCGAAAGTACAAATCATTACTGCACCTGTACCAAATTCAGGATCTACTTCTTCATCAGCAATTATTTTTACTTTTTGGTGAGATAAAGGAACTTCCACATATTTACCTAAAAGATGAGTGTATCTTTCATCTTCAGGGTGAATTACAACTGCTACACAAGCAGACATTAATTCTGGTCTGGTAGTTGCAATTAAAATACCTTCAGTTTTAGGGTCAGCCTGTTTACCAGATGCCTGTGAAGAAACAATATCATCATAAGAATCTTCTACAGCAGGTGGGAAGTTAACATAGTTTAAAAATGTAGTATTATCACTGTATTCTACTTCTGCAAACGCAATAGCAGTTTCACAACGAGGACACCAGTTTACAGGGTGAATACCTTGGTAAATTAATCCTTCGTTATACATTTTTAAGAATGAATATTGAGTTCTTCTCATATATTCAGGAGTCATTGTAATGAATTCACGGTTCCAGTCTTGTGAAAAACCCATTGATTTCATTTGTGATTTCATACTAGCAATATTTTTAGTAGTTAAATCAACACAATATTCCCTAAATTTAGCTCTAGAAACATCGTTTTTCTTAATTCCATGAGTTTCTTCAACTTTTACTTCAGTTGGAAGACCGTGACAGTCCCATCCTTGTGGGAACAATACATCATGACCTTTCAATCTTCTGTATCTTGCGTTCATATCAATGTAAACCCAGTTTAAAACGTGACCTAAGTGAATAAGTCCTGTTGGGTATGGTGGGGGAGTATCAATTATGTATCTAGGACGAGATCCATCTCCAATATATTTGTAGATGTCTTCATCTTCCCATTTTTTCTCCCAAAATTTTTCTCTTTTAAAATCATAGTCTTTAGGGATTTCTTCGTTTGACATACATTATCTCCTAATAAAAATTATTGGATTATAATATTACTAATTATATTTTTTATTATTTAAAAAACTTTCATAAATGAAGTAAAAATAGCTTTAATAGTTAACTATATTATATAATAAAAATAAAATATTAATATTATCAATTAAAAGGACTGTGATTAAAATGCAAATGATATGGTTTTATGTTGCCATTGCTTTAGCTATAAGTGATATATTACACACTACACTAATGTGGAAAGTTTTAAATAACTTTTATATCTTATTAGGCGTATTTATTCAGCAATCCACCCATTCTTCATGGCAGACTTGGTTAGTTCATGAAGCTATGGAAGGGGCATTTCATTTTATAATTGTATCAGTTGTTTTCTTAAATCCAATTATTGGAATTTTAGCAGCCCTAATTCATTTTGCAATAGATGTATCCCATACCGTATTTATGCCGAAAATGGGTGAAATAGAACATAGAGCTCTTCACTTTGTTGTTGAATCTATATTCTTTATAATAATCTATGGATTATAGAACTAATGGAGTTATTAAATGCCAGTTATTACATTCAAATATCAAGATTTAAAAGATTTAGGAATATATATGGAAAAAGACGAATTAATCGATACTTTACCAATGATGTCTAGTGATATTGAGGACTTTGATGATGAAGAAATTAAAGTAGAATTCTTCCCTAACAGACCTGACAATTTATCTGTTGAAGGAGTAGCTAGATCATTTAAAGGATTTATCGGACAAGAAGTAGGTTTTCCAGACTATAAAGTTGAAGAATCTGGCGAATATGTTACTGTAGATGAGGAAGTAGCAGCTATTAGACCTTACATTGGTTTTGCTAAAATAGATAATGTTGATTTTTCAGGAGACAAATTAAAATACATTATGGACTTCCAGGAAAACCTCCACTGGGTTATTGGAAGAGACAGAAAAAAAGTAGCTATTGGTATTCACAATGCTGACGTTGTAAACGGTCCGTTCAAATACATTGCTACTCCAAAAGATGCTAATGCATTTGTTCCACTCGAAAAAGATAGCGAAATGACTCCTGATGAAATCTTAACCGAACATGACAAAGGAAAAGATTACGCTCACTTAATCGAAGATTTTGACAAATATCCATTAATTCTTGATAAAGACGACAATGTATTATCCATGCCTCCAATTATCAATGGAGAATTAACCAAAATCAAAGAAGATACTCACAATATCATTGTTGATGTAACTGGTACTGATGAAAAAGCAGTAAATCAATCATTAAACATTATTTGTTCATCCTTTGCAGAAGTAGGTGGACAAATTAAATCCATGGAAGTTAAATACGAAGATAAAACCATTGTAACTCCTGATTTAACTCCACAGGAAATGAATGTTCATGTAGATACTGCTAATGAATTAATTGGTGGAATTAATTTAACTGCTGAAGATATTAAAGAATTATTATTAAAAACACGTTTTGATGCTGAAATTATCAGTGAAAACGAAGTAAAAGCAATAATTCCTTCATACAGAGTAGATATTTTACATGAAGTAGATATTGTTGAAAATATTGCAGTACAATACCACATTAACGATGTAGTAGCTAAACTTCCAGATATTAATACTGTAGCTTACGAAAACAACTGGTTTAAAGCAGAAAGTACAATTCGTGAAGTAATGATTGCAATGGGCTTCCAGGAAGTAATGAGTTTAATGTTAACCAACGAAGAAGCTCATTATGAAAAAATGAACCAGGAAGAAAAACCTCATGTTCAAGTTGCAAGACCTATTACAATTGACAGAACTATGATTAGAACCAGTTTAATTAACTCTTTAATGGAATTCTTAGAAGATAACAAACATGAAGATTTACCTCAAAAAATATTTGAAATCGGAGATGTTTTATACTTAGATGAAACTAAAGAAAACAAAACTGTTTCTTCTAAAAAATTAGCTGCAGTTGTTTGTCACTCCTCAGCTAACTTTACTGAAATTAAATCAATTGTAAGTAGTGTTTTATCCAACTTAGGATACACTATGAAAATTAAAGACAGTGAAAATAAAACATTCATTGAAGGAAGAGCTGCTGACGTAGTTGGTGAGGCTCAAAAAGGTAGAGTTGAAGGATTCTTTGGTGAAATATCCCCAGAAGTTATTACAAACTTCACTCTCGACTATCCTGTAATCGCATTTGAAATAGAATTTATTAACAAATAAATTCTTACTTCTTTTTTTAATACCGCAATTTTCTCATTTGAATTTCCATTTGTGAGTAATTACTCAAACTTGGAGAAGCATCATAATTATTAAAAACCAATACCAAAATAAACAGAATAATTATAATAGCTATTAAAATTATTGTCCATTTTTTCAATTATTCACCAACCATTGTCAAAGTTATTGTTCTATTAGTTCTTGGTCCATCTAATTCTATGAAAAATACTGATTGCCATGTACCTAAATCAAGTTTTCCATTTTTTACAGGTAATGTTTCAGATGATGAAAGCAAAAATGATTTTAAATGAGATCTTGCATTATTATCAATCTTATCATGCTCATAGCTGAATTTATCCAAAACCAGATTTTCCAGGCATAATTGCATATCTCTTAATAATCCAGATTCATTTTCATTAACAACAATAGCTGATGTGGAATGTTTTGAAAAAATAGAAATAATTCCATTATCAATATCAATTAATTCATTAATCTGAGAAGTAATATCAATGATTTCAAAGTGTTTGTTTGTATTTATTTTTAAAAAATTAGATTGAATTGTCATTAAAAATAGTTTGTTTAAACTTGTTAATAAATAAAAGAAAAGAGATTTGTATAAATCTCTAGTAGTATTTCTTTTTGCGGTCGTATGCAAAATAGATAATAGCTATTCCAATTATAATCAATACGATTTGAGGAAATATTGCAAATAAAATTGGTGGAATTATTTTTAATACAGCAAGAAGCCATAATACACCATAAATTATAATTAAAGCCCCAAATACAAAAGCTATTTTATAACCCATTTCTTTTAAATCAAATGGTATTGCACCAGGAATTGGCATTATCTCACCTATAATTCCTTAGTACCCTCATCAGTACCGATAATTACTTTATCTACCATTTGTGTGAAGATACCATTTTCAACTACACCAGGAATAGAGTTAATATCAATTTCCAAGTGTTTTGGTGAGTCTATTTTTTCAAATTTAGCATCAATAACGAAATTTCCATTATCAGTGATTACAGGACCATCTTTTCTTTGTGCCATTCTGATGTCACATTTAGCACCCATATCTTCTAATTCTTTAATTACCATACGGGATGCATCAGGTAATACTTCAACAGGAACTGGGAAATTTCCTAATTCTTCAACGACTTTTGATTCATCTACAATTACAATAAACTGTTTTGCAGCATAATCAACAATTTTTTCTTTGGTGTGAGCTGCTCCCCCACCTTTAATTAAATTGAATTCACCATCAACTTCATCTGCTCCATCAACAGATAAATCAATGTCATTTTCTTCCAATGCAGTAATTGGAATGTTCCATTGTTTTGCAATAAGTAATGATTGGAATGAAGTTGGAATACCTTTTACACTTATTCCTTCCTCTTTGATTCTCATACCCACTTTTTCAATGAAAAAATGAGTTGTTGAACCTGTACCTAATCCTAAAACCATTCCGTCTTCCACATATTCAGCAGCTTTGTAACCTGCATTCTTTTTACTAGAACTATTACTACTAGCATTTTTCATCTATATCACAAATCCTAAAGTAAGTTTATTGAGTTTAAAACCTTTTTTACATTCACCTTTATGTTTACCATTATTATTCAAGACTATGCATTTGTCATCGTCCTGCAATCCGTCAGGGAAACATAAATCATGGAATTCACATTTTTCATCACAATCAGGAGCATTGAATGTGAATGTTGAACCTTCAAAAATATTTTTAGAAGGAGTTAACAAATCAATTTTAGCCCTATCAATTTCAACAGGAATTACGACTCCTCCAGAATGAATTGGACATTTTTGTTCGTTTTCTTTAACACCAACAACAACATACTTTCTGTTTACTTCTAAGTTTCCAACACAAGATGATTTAAATCTACAGTTTTCACATTCTTCAGCTGGACCCAAAAAAACAAATTCCTGACCTTTTTTAGCCAAATCTTTACCTATCAATGTAATCATCTAAATCACCTCAGTTTTATAAGCAAGCTCATATGCTGCTTCACGGGAAATTCCATTGTCACCTAAAATGGTATATCTTTCAGGCCTAAGTTTATTTGCCATTACTAAAGCATCAATAATTTCATCTTCGGAGATACCAACTTCAGCAGCAGTTGTAGGAGCTTGAACTGACTCCAATGCGCTTTTAATGACTTTCCAGTCTCCACCATGCAAATACATCATCATTATTGTACCAATACCACATTGTTCTCCATGTAATGCTGGTTTATCAAGAATTTTATCCAATGCATGGGAAAAGAGATGTTCAGATCCACTAGCCGGACGTGATGAACCTGCAATACTGATTGCCATTCCACCACTAAAGAGAGATTTCATAACAATACGAGCACTTGGTTCAAGATTAGGTTTGATATTAGATATATTATCAGTAATCAAATGAGCAGACATTATTGATAATGCTGCTGCAGATTCACTGAAAGCCTCGTTTTTCAAACGATGAGCCAATTCCCAATCTTTAATAGCTGTAAAGTTTGCAATTAAATCTGCACAACCTGCTGCAAGTAATCTAAATGGAGATTGTGCAATGATTTCAGAATCTGCAATAACAGCTATTGGAGAATGTGCTGTTGCAGATATTGATGTATTTGAATTTTTAATAGAGGCTAAAGGAGATACAATACCATCATGTGAAGCAGTTGTAGGCATAGATACAAAATAAACGCCTTTGTTAAATGAAGACAATTTAGCTACATCAATAACTTTTCCCCCACCTACTCCTAAAACAGTAGTATTTGGAGTGATTAATTCTTCAACTTCTAAAATAGATTCTTCAGAAGCATTATCAACCTTAATTACATCATAAGATAAATTATCTTTTTCCAAACTTTCAATAACAGGTTTTGCACCAATATTAAATGTATTAGAACCAGTTACTATTAAAAAATCATCCCCTAAATGTAGAGATTTACAAATCTTGGCAGTATCTTTTATGATACCCGGATCAATGTAAACTTCACGAGGCATTTGTATTTTCCTATTAGTCATAATATCTCCTAAAAATAAATTATACAATATCATATATTTATAAAATAATTATAAATAAGTTTCTTATTATCCAAAAGTTACACTTGAAATGCACCTCTTATCATGAATAATTTCTAACTTATAACTAACTGTTGAAAATACAAAAACTGCAATTTTATAAAAAAAATTAAATAAACTTAATACTTATTAAAAAGAGATAATTTAATATTATAAAAAAATTTTAGGTGATACAGTGGAAAATTTTGATGAATGGTTTCATGATATTTTAGAAAATGCAAATATTACTGATTCAAGATATCCTATTAAAGGAATGGCAATTTGGATGCCATACGGTTTTCAAATTAGAAAACACTCAATGAATATTATTAAAAAATTATTGGACAAAGACCATGAAGAAGTACTCTTCCCAATGCTTGTTCCCGAAACTGAACTTGCAAAAGAAGGAATTCACGTAAAAGGATTCGAAGACGAAGTTTACTGGGTAACCAAAGGAGGTCAAAAAGATTTAAACGAACAATTAGCTTTAAGACCTACCAGTGAAACAGCAATCTATCCAATGTATGCTTTATGGATTAGAACCCACATGGATCTTCCAATTAAATATTACCAAATTGTAAATACATTCAGATACGAAACAAAACATACAAGACCTTTAATTCGTGTTAGAGAAATTACAACATTTAAAGAAGCACATACCGCTCATGCAACCAAAGAAGAGTCTGATGAACAAATCCAAGACTTCATTGCTATTTATAAAGAATTCTTTGATGACTTAGGAATCCCATACTTAATTTCAAAAAGACCAGAATGGGACAAATTCCCTGGTGCAGACTACACAATGGCTTTCGATGTAATTATGCCTAACGGTAAAACCTTACAAGTAGGAACTATCCACAATTTAGGTCAAACCTTTGCAAAAACATTTGATATAACCTTTGAAGACAAAGACGGAGAACACAAACTTGTATACCAAACCTGTGCAGGTGTATCCGACAGAGTAATCGCTTCTGTAATTGGAATTCATGGAGATGAAACTGGTTTACGCTTACCACCTAAAGTATCACCAAACCAAGTCACAATCATTCCAATTTTATTCAAAAAAGGAAAAGAAGAAGTTTTAGCAAAATGTGATGAAATAAAAGCACAATTAGAAGCTGCTGGACTTAGAGTAAACATTGATGACAGAGACATAAGACCTGGTAAAAAATTCAATGACTGGGAGTTAAAAGGAACTCCAGTTAAACTTGAACTTGGACCTAGAGATTTAGAAAACAATATTACTGTTGCAATGAGAAGAGACGAAGGTGAAAAAATCGAAATTGCTCTTGATGACTCATTAGCTGACAATGTTATTGATTTATTAAATAAAACCGAAGAAAACTTATCCAAATCAGCATGGAACTTCCAAGAAGAACATGTTAAATTCACTGAAAGCTTAGATGAAATTCCTGAACTTGTTGAAAGCGGAAATGTCATTAAATTCTACTGGTGTGGAGACGAAGCTATTGGTAAAGAAATCGAAGAACAAACTGGATATGACATCTTAGGTATCCAAGAAGAAGTATCTGAAGGTAAATGTATTTCCGGAAAAGGAGATGCAAAATACGTTGCATTAATGGCTAAAACATATTAAGTGATTAAAATGGATAATATCTACGCAATAATCCCAGTTAGTAAGTTTAAAAATGCTAAAACAAGACTTTCCCCATTTTTAACTGAAGAAGAAAGAGAAAAACTCTTAAAAGTAATGCTTCAGGATGTAACTGATACTTTAAAAAAGCATGTAGATAAGATATTCATTATCAGTAGGGACGAAGACGTTTTAGAATATGCCAAAAAACTTAACTTAAACACAATATTGGAAGATGAAAATTCCAATTTAAACAAAGCATTAAAACAGGCAATGAAACAATGTAAAGGAAAAACCAGGAAAGTCATTATTGTTCCTTCAGATGTCCCATTAATTGGAAAAACCAATCTTGCAATGTTAATTGATGCATCTAAAAGTCTAGATTTCATTATTGTTCCATCAAAAGGTGGTGGAACAAATATGATTATAATGAAACCTATGGCAATACACACCAGATTTGAAGGGCTAAGTTATAAAGAGCATGTTAACGCTGCTGAGAGAAAAAAATTAAATCCACAAGTACATGATTCACTATTTATGGCATTAGATGTAAATACTGCTGAAGATTTAGGAGAAATCATGATTCATGGAGAAAAAACTCACACAAGAAAATACTTAAAAGAACTTAAAGTTAAAGTAGAGCCTTATCGTGGCAGTGAACGCTTAAAAGTAACAAGAGGATAAAATATGATAGTAATGTCAATTGCTGGTGTTGATCCATCAGCCGGTGCAGGTATTTATGCTGATTTAAAAACATTTCAGGCTATTGGAGTTTATGGAACTGGAGTTGTTACAGCACTTACCGCACAAAATCCTTACAAATTCTTCTCATCATCACCAGTTAGTTTAGAATACATTGAAGAGCAAATTGACAGTGTATTTGATTCATATGAAGTGGAATTTATTAAAACAGGAATGTTATATTCCCCAGAAATTATTAAACTTGTTTCTAAAAAGATTAAACAATACAATCTAAAAGCAGTAGTTGATCCTGTAATGGTTGCTACTTCTGGTGGAGATTTAACAAAAGAGGATATTGCAGATGCATTTAATAAATACCTTCTTCCAAATTCCATTTTAACTACACCAAATATTTCTGAAGCTGAAAAATTAACCGGTTTGGAAATAAAAACAAAAGAAGATGCTATTAAAGCTTCCAAAAAGATTGTTTGTGACAATATAATTACCGGAGGTCATTTAGATGGCATTAATACCATTAGCATTAACGGTAATGTTTCCACAATAAAACAGGAACTTATAAAAACAGATAATTTGCACGGAACAGGTTGTAATTTATCTTCAGCTATTGTTGCATTTCTTGCAAAAAACAATGATTTAAACACATCCATCATAAAGGCACTTGATTATGTCTATGAAGGAATAAAAAACGGAAATCATGGAACATTAATAGCTAAATTATAAAAAAATAAAAAAATAGGAAATTATAGCTATTCTTCCATATTCAATTGGCTAACAATTGATTCTTGAATAGCAATGAATTCTTGTGATTCTCTTTTTCTTGGTCTTTGTAAGTCCACTTCAATAATATCTGCAATTTTACCCGGATTTTTATCTAAAATAACAATTTTATCTGCAAGGTAAACTGCTTCATCAACATCGTGAGTTACAAAAACAATTGTATTTTCAAATCTTTTCCAAACTCCTATGAGCTGTTCTTGAAGACTATGTCTATTTTGCATATCCAATGCAGAAAACGGCTCATCCATTAACAAAATAGGTGAATGGTTAAGCAAAGATCTAATAATTGCAACCCTTTGTTTCATACCACCTGAAAGTTCATGCGGATAGCTATCTTTAAAGTCAATTAAACCAACATTTTCCAAATATCTTTCAGCAGCAGCAATATTTTCTTCCTTGGAACCTGCCTTTGTCATCTCCAAACCGAAAGTTACATTCTGAAGTACAGTCATCCAAGGGAAAAGAGAGTATTGTTGGAAAATAACTGCTCTGTCACCAGATGGTTTTTCAACGACCTCACCATTTGCAACAATCTCACCGGAAGTAGGAGTATCAAGACCTGCAATTAATCTTAAAAGAGTTGTTTTTCCACAACCTGAAGGTCCTAAAAGACATACAAATTCACCATCTTCAATATTTAAATTAATATTTTCTAAAACGGACAATTTTTCAGTCTTTTTTGAATCAAATGACTTATTAATATTTTTAACTTGAATCGCCATGAAAAACACCTACCAGAATATCCTATTTTGAATTTTGCCAAATACAAAGTCAAATACAAGTCCAATAAAACCGATTACAATCATACCCACAACTGTAGTACCAGTATCAAAAAGATTTGTTGCTGTTAAAATCATATAACCTAAACCACTACTTGATCCAATCATTTCTGCAGAAATAGTACACATTAAAGCAATACCAATACCTACTTTTAAACCAGAAACGATATATGGAATAGCTGAAGGCAAAACAACTCTTTTTAAAACATTCCAGTCATTAGCACCAAGTGTTTGAGCAGATTCAACTAAAACACTGTCAGTTCTTTTAACACCATCAATTGTATATACTAAAATTGGGAATACACAACCCATAAAAATAATAAATACCGCAGGTAAAGTACCTATTCCAAACCATAAAATGGAAAATGGAATCCATGCAACAGGCGGAATTGGTCTTAAAATACTTATTACAAAAGTACAAATATCTTCAAGAGTTTTATACCATCCAAGTAAAATTCCAAGAGGAATTGCAACAATAGATGCTAAAATTAAACCGAAGAATACCTTAAACAATGTATCAATAGTATTTGCAAATAATTTACCGTTTTCAATCACAACCCAAGCAGAATTTACCACATCAAGTGGGCCAGGTAATATATATGATGAAAACAATCCAAAACAATTAGTTATAAGATACCAGATGAATATTAAAATCACTGGTAACAATAATGGAACAAATTTATTTTTATAATTATCAAACATTTAACATCACTATAATAATAATTTAATACACTAATAAATATGAACCACCTATTATAAAAACTTTAAAAACTTGAAAGTCTAATCAATAATAAGTATTAGAAAAAATATATTGGTGCTAATAATGAATGCGAATAAAAAATTTTTCTCAAAAATAGGATTTAATTATCTAGCTTACTCAATTGCTTCAATATTGTTTCTTATAATATTATCAAATATTATAGCAGTTATTCGCCCAGAGATATTGAATAATATCAACATAGCAACCATAATAACTGCAATTTGCAATTATGTTCTCCCACTTCCAATTTTGTTGTTTTTAATGAGAAAATTGGATTCAACAGAAATTAAAAAGAATAACTTGGGTTTTAAGACATTTTTAAAATATTTATGTATTACATTTACATTGATGTGGATTGGAAATATTACAGGAACCATAATAACCAATCTGCTTAGTTTTACAATTCAAAATGATATAGCAAACCCTATTCAAAATTTAATTAATTCAACTGATTTATGGTTGAATTTAATATTAATAAGTTTAATAGGCCCAATCTTTGAAGAAATAATTTTTAGAAAGATATTAATTGATAGAACAATTAAATATGGACCACTAGCTTCAATACTTGTATCTGCAATAATTTTTGGATTAATTCATGGAAACTTAAACCAGTTTTGCTATACTGTATTAGTTGGTGGATTTTTTGCATATGTCTACATAAAAACAGGACAAATCAAATATTCAATTGGACTGCATATAATTCTCAATATGCTTGGATCTGTTTTAAGCATGATTGTAAACAACAGTGCAGTCAATTTATCAAATGCATTTAATACTACTGATTTAGCAATTCTTGTATTTTACTTTATCTTAATTTTAATTGCTTTATTTGTCGGAATTTACACTTTGGTTGAATATATACAAAAGAAACGTAAACAAAAAAATAGTATAGATTTAAAAATTATAAAACCAGTGTTTTTAAATGCCGGAATGATTTGTTTTATTGTATTTTATATAATAAGAATGGCACTGCAGATATTAAGTTAAATGGAATGTAAAATAATTTATTTTACTTCCAATAATTAATTTTTAAAAGAATCAATAGCTTCACGCACTTTATCAACTGCAATTTGTTTTTTAGCAGGAAATGCGGCAATCTTTACTTTTAAGTGAATTGAATCACCTTTATCTAGAACAGTTAATTTTTCATCTAAAGCATCGTTTTTATCAAATCTTAAAAACCAGTTTCCTTTTTCATCCATTTTTTGCTCTAAATCATTATTTAACTTTTCTAAATCAGTAGATTGTAAAAGTTTATTGAAAAAGTCCTTAGTGTATCTTTTTTTAGAAACTACACCAGTTAAAATAAGAATTTTGTCTTCAAGTAATCCTTCAGCTTCTTCTGCTTCGATTTCAGCTTCAGGAAGTAAATTTAAAATAGCCTGAGAAATTTCATCAACACTTTCATTTTTATAAACGAAAGCTCTGAATTTAATATTATGAATCATTTTATCAAAAAATAAAAAGGAAAGAAGAAAGACTATAAGTCTCTTCTTCTAGCTTGTTCTGAGCCTTTTCCTTTAGATTTAATTCCACGTCCTTTGTTTCCAGCACTAGTTAAACCTCTGAGAGCTCTGTTAGTGTGTTTTTTGGAACAAATCCAATTGATTTTTTTATCGTTAATGATAGAAGGACTTTGTGGATCTACTAAAATAACTTCGAAATATTTGTATTTTCCGTCAGCCCATACCCAGTAGGAGTTTAATACTTCTAAGTTAGGGTATTTTTTAGCTACACGTTCTTCAGCAATTCTTTGAATAGATTTTGCTTGGGTAATTTTGTTTACACCCATTCTTTTAGGTTTACGACCGTTGAAACGACGGGTTTTTCTTCTACCCCCACGTCTTACTCTGGTTCTTACTAAAACGAAACCTTTTTTAGCTCTGTAACCTAAACTTCTAGCTCTGTCGAGTCTAGTAGGTCTATCAATTCTTTGAACAGCACTTTGTCTTTTCCATTTAGGAGCTCTTTGCCACATGAGTTCACGTACGTAAGACTCATCTGGGTTTTTCCATGCGTCTCTAATATATTTATACATAAATAACACCTTTTTGTTCAGCCACTAGGGCCACATCCATGGGAACTTGTCCCTAAAAAAGTAATTTATTTACTGTTAGAAATAACAGTAATAAAATATTTGTTTTATGTATTTATAAATGTATCGTAAAAATAAGTAAAAATCATTCTTTTAAAAATATTTTGAATTTAACTACTTTAAATTCATCACCCACATAAACATATTCAATAATCTGCTCTTGGAACATAACCTATTTTTTTACCATCATATTTGACCAGAATGGCATGTTCATCATATCTATTGTCCTTTTCACGGAACAAATCCAAATGATCTCCCTCTTTAATAATAGAAAATATTTCATCAATATCATCAATATAAACTAATCCAGCCACATTAACTGTAATTAAATAAATGTCCTCCAAAAAGGGGTTTTACTTCAGGAGCATTATGCAGAAATCCAATGAAATCAGACACTTCAGAATCAATTTTTTGAATATTTGCCATATAAATCAGAAATTCTATTTTTATAACTTAAGATATCCTCATCAAATTGAATAATTAGATTTTTAAGCATTAACTTATACCTGTTTATATTGCATTCACCGGAAAGCATATCCTTTTTATTGTATGGATATCTCTTCTTAACTTTAGCTATTTCTATTTCATTATACACAATCAATTCATTTAATCTTTCAACTTCAGATTTTAAGTCTAATTCAGGACCAATATTCTTATTTGGAATAAAATAGTATAATGATTCAAGTGCATCTAGATTACCCATCTGAAATGCTTCAGTGATTTGTATAAACAGTTTTTTTCTATAATCAGATTGATCAGGATGTAAATCAGGATGTAACTTTAAAACACATTCTTTATAAAGTGACTTAAGCCTTTTGGCATTCTTTTTTGAGAGCTTATGGAACTTTTTATCACCAATCAGTTCATCCAATTCTTCCATTTGAAGTTTGATATTGTGCTCATATTCTAAAAACTCTTCTTTTAACGCTTCATCAATCAAGTCAAGATTGACCTCGTCCTGACTGTTAATTTGAATATAGAGCAATCCAAGTTTTCTTTTAAGAATAGACAACTCAACATCTCTTTTAGAGATCATGCTCGAGCAATCCGAAGTTTAAAAGATATTCCCTTTCTATATTAGGACATATATGTAAAGTAAGCTCCTGATATTCAAATATCAAATCAGATAACTTATTTTTTAATTTTTCAAATTCAGGATGAATGATTAATGACAATTTTATCACATCATTTCGATAACTATAAAGTTAAATATAGAATTATATAAATATATACCTTTCTTATTATTGAGTGTGACATTATGAAAATGCCGGAAACTATAGATTCAAAATTACTTGCCCCATGCGGAATTAATTGTATTAGCTGTGAAAAATATCAAAATCCATGTGGAGGCTGTTTAATCAGCAATGACGGAAAAAGTAAAGCTAGCTTAAAGTGTAAAATTAAAACCTGCTTTGATTCTAAGAATTTCAGCTATTGCGGACGCTGCAGTGAGTTTCCATGCCCACTCATGAAAAAGCATTCAAAAAAATATATTAAAAGACATGATTTGAACACCCTTGAAAGTGCCAAAAGAATTAAAACTACCGGAATTGGCCGTATGATGAGTCAGGACCGTGATAAATGGTTATGTCCAGAATGCGGTGGTGTTATTAAATTCCAAAGCAAAACATGTAGTGAATGCGGATATGAAAGTAAATAGAAAAAAACTATTTACTGTTCAATTTATTATTCAAATCACGTGCAACCAAATAATAATATATATAAAAACTAGCCCAGAAAACAGCTGCAAAAATGCAAGCTATTGCAATCCATGTTATTATTGGACCGATTCCAAGATTAATTGGCATCCATTTTAAGTATACTGCAACTGCAAACAATACTCCCATACCAATAACCATCTGAAAGATAACCTGAAGAGGGAATGCAACATTCTCATTTTCATAAATCAAACCACTTAAGGAGAATGCCCAACCAACAACAATTGTTCCGAGAAATGCATTTATAATATCAATACCGCTGAATCGAATAGTTTCAGGCCCTACTTGAAGAGATATCATTACCATGACACACATTACAACAAAACATCCGACAAATGCTCCGAATGCTAATCTTCTAACTAAATCCAGTTTCATGAAATCACCTATAAATCCAAAGCCCTTTTAAATTCAGGCAAATATTTTCTTGAGATATTATCCTTCAAGCCGTTTTTAAGTTCTATAAACATCATTCCCTTAAGTGAAGGAGCCACTCTTTTTATCTTTTTTAGATTAACGATAGTGGTTTTTGAAATACGGACAAAATCACTTGTTAAAGTTTCTTCAACTTGATACAATGGCTTTTTAATGATATACTCCTGATTTTCTGTATATACATTGACCTGTTTATCCTCAACTCTAAACATGAAAATCTCACTAAATTCCAATAATGCTATGTCAGATCCCCTTTTAACTGCCAGCATTTCATTTGAATCATCACTTTCAAGAATTAACATTGCTTTTGTGATATTATCTGTCAATTCATTGGTGTGAATGTCAGCATACGGCTCTTCAATATCTCGTGAAACAAATAAATTTACCTTCATATTTTATTTCCTTAGTTTTTCCATCTCTTCTTGAATTTTTCGTTCCCTGTATTCTTTACTGTCAAATCTGCTGCTGAACACAAATGCCTTTAAGAATTCGACTGCAATTCCAATTCCCCAAAAGAATACTGGAAATACAACCCACCAGAATTCCAGAGTGAAAATATAGTTAACAACAGCCAGTGCAGCATTTACAATCAGATATATTGTAAAGCTTTTATAAAATTCTATTTTTGCATCTGCTCTTCTCTCAGCAATTACCCTTAAACTGTCACTCATCTAATCACCTCTTTTTGAAAGTTCATTTTCAACAATTCTTTCACGATTGTAACTAATTGGATATGCATCAAAAAGATCTTTTAAAAGAGCAATTCCACCAAATAACATTGCAAATTTGAGTAACCAGAAATCTCCCAAGAATACGAAACAAACAATTGCCAATATAGTATTTGAAACTATAAACTTAAATAAATTTTCTTGAAACCTGATTTTTGCATCCACTCTTTTTTCTGCCTTTTCTCTTACATGCATATTATCACCATTCGATAATAAAAGTTAGTAAAGTAATATATAAATGACTAATTGGCAATATGTCCAAGATGCATAATATTGGAACTGAAATGCAAAAAATAGTAATTAAAAATAAGAAATTAAGTAGCTATAGAAGAGCTACTAATAAATATAAAATAGAAGTCATTGCAGGAACAGTTAAGTTATCAATTCCACCATAACTGAATGCTTCACATGCAGTTGTAACTGCTGAAATTGCCAATATATAAACTATATTGAATTCAGGCATTGTACATCCAATTGAAGCAAAAACCATCCATACAAATACACTCATAACAGATGTGACCACAAACATGGTAAGTGATCCTTCAAGAGATTTGGTTCCACCAAATATTGAGTATTTGACTTTACCAAATTTCTGACCAATTAATGCTGCAAATCCATCACCATATACCATAGGCACAATAGCTAATGCTACAATCCAAATGAAGAATTTAGGATTTCCTGCAGGAGCAATAGATGCAAATATTGCAATTAAAATTGTCCAAATCCCCGCATAGAAGAATAATCCTAATGCATGACCGGATTCAGTAACACTATTTTTAATTTTAATTGGAGAATATTCAGTTAAGAAGAATAGTGCAATTGTAATTGGCAATGTTAAAAACCAAACCATATTCCACGGATCTGCAAAAAATGGCATTGCAAATATCATATTACCTACCATAATATGCAAAAATTTACGTGAAACTTCAGGTCTTGTTTTTAAAACCATTTCAGCTACAACAAAAATGACTGCAACATAAATATATACTACAATTAATGCAAGAATATCTGTGAATATCATTTATCATACTCTCCGTATTCACAGCCAGCATTTTCCATTTTAACATGATCAATGAGAGTTCCATCTTTTTTATATAATTTGATTTCACCCCAACCGTTTCCACCATTCCATAAACGGTTGTGTAATTTTTTACCATTAGGAGCCTCATAATTGAATAACATCATTTCATCACGTTTACAGTAAAGTACGAGTTCCATTTTGGAGTTTTTATTACTTGCATTGATTCTCCATGTATGTACTTCATCACCTTCTTCAAAATCAAAATCGATTTTTACAAGGTTCCAGAATCTTGCAAAGTTGTATTCATACATTTTACCTTCATAGTAAAATCCAATTAACAATTTACGAGGAATAGATATTCCAAATGCTTTTGGTTTTCCTCCACCTGCTTCAAATGCGGAATTGTTAAGTTTTTTACCAGTAATAAGACTTGTTAAGTTACATGATGAAATCCAAAGCCATGGTGAAGTAAAGTCTCCACCCCAGTTTTTATCTGCATAACCATAGGATTTTTCAGGAATTACTTCATATTCTCTGCCGTCAAGCCAGATAGTTCCACTATATTGTGTTTTAATTCCTTCAGCATGCCAGAACATTTCAAAAGAGTTTAATTTTCTAAATAGGCTATTTGCACCATAACCTACATTAAAAGTAATTTGTTTATCGATGTCTAAATCCCACATCATATCTCCAGCATCACTCATATATTCAGGGTGATTTTTAGCATCTTCTTCGCTAACTCTTGCAAACCCTTTCATATGAGTTTCTGTAAGACTACAATCCCCAACTTGAACATTTAATTCATCATCAGGGCAGTTGAAATATTTCATTGAATAAAAATTATGAATCTGTTTAGGATTTTTACCCCATGTACCTGCTTTAATCATACAGTAAGATGGTTTTTTACCAGCTTTTTGGTTTTCAGGCAATTGGCCAAGAGTAGGTTCTTCTTCAGCCAATGCAGGGTTACATACAAAGTATTCAATAAAAAATGGTCTTTCTTCACCTGTTTCTTTATCATATGCAGTTAAAGAATGCCACCACCAGTCATAACCTTTTTTGGCAAGTGGTCCCTTGAGCATATAATAATTTCTTTTCAAATCACTTTTATTCATTATTTATCCTCCAATAATACATTATTAGATTTGTTCAATGTCTTTTAAATAAATTGGCTTTATTAAAACAAGAATAATACAATTATGAACAAACATTGCATTTATTTTGAAATACCAAAATAAATATTAATGAAGCATAATAAAAATTTAATAAGAATAAATAGGGGTGAAAAAATGAGGCTTAAAAATACATTAATTCTTATAACAGCCCTACTCATTGCAATATCAATGATAAGTGCTGTTTCAGCAGCTAACGAAAAAGTACATGTTGGCCCAGGAGATAAATTTAATCATTATCCTCATGATAGCATACAGCACAAAACAGGATATACTTTCAATATAGAATTAAAAAACGGATCAGTTTACTATGTAACAACCAGTAGTGAAAATAACATAGGAAAATTAAATCCACTATTCCATCTAGCAGTAAATCATAAAGTTTCAAAATACTTTAGTGACAATGTTGCTACCAAATCCAATATTTTAGGACAGAAAATAAGTTCTGAATATGGTGCTGACGACTTTTTCTCCGTGCCTGTTGAAAACGAGTTTTACATAACTTACATTCAAGGAGAACCAATTGGAGAAAACAGTGACATTAAAAAAGTAGACAAAGTCTTTGATAAAGATGGAAACGAACTATAAAAATGGATGCATCAGCATCCAAAAACTCTTTTTTTATATATTATTCAAATAAAACCATTATAAAATCACCATCAAATATTCTAAATTTAAATATTTAGATAAAAATATTATTAAGTGAACAAATTAGTGATTTATATGGTTTCATTAAAGGAAAAATTTGAATTTATGGATGATGGAATTGACATTCCATTTTATAACGGCACACCAAAGCTGTCGACAGTTGAATGGGGACTTGTACTTTCATCTATTCTATTAACAATAGGATATCTAACTGTAATACGCATACCTGGTGAATATCTCCCAGTAGCTATTTTTTTAACATCAGTTATACCTGCATTATACATCTGCAAAGGTAATTATAACATATTCTTTAAAAAACCAAAGCTTAGAGATATAAAAATAATAATTTTATGTTTAATTGGGATTTATATCTACACAATAGCTATAGGATTTATTTTGCAAAATCTTGTTGGAAATATGGCTGCTCATGCAAGTACTAATGATCCAGCATCCCTAATGACATTAATAATAATGTGTATTCAATTAATGGGTGAAGAATTCTTTAAAATACTTCTTTTATTGCTCATTATGTTTGTATTGTACAAATATACCAATAACCGTAGCATTTCATTATTTGTAGGCCTTATATTATCTATGGCAATATTCGGTTTAGTCCATTATAATGCTTACAGCGGTAGAATAATACAAATATTATTTATACAGGGTTTTGGTGCGATATTTGAATATTATGCATTTTTAAAAACAAAAAACGTATGGATTTCTTATATAATTCATGTATTACGTGATTCCATACTTGAACTCGTAAAAATGATTGGTTATTAAAATAGTAGCTAATGTTACTATTTTTATCTATTTTTATCTATTTTTTTAAAAAAAAGAGTCTGTAAAATTTTATAGGCTTATTTAATTTTTATGTGATTTTGAGTCCAATTTTGCATTTGGAAGTCTAAAAATGTCAGAATTCCTTCTTTAGTTTTGTATAATTTCTTTATTATTTCTGGATTGGTTTGTCTGTAGT
>JAQXTL010000018.1 GCA_029219465.1 Methanobacteriaceae archaeon
TTATCATCTTTTAAAACCATGAATAAAACAACCATAAATATTAATATCTATAATAAACGATTGTACTTCATAGTATATAAAATTAAAGAAAAATAAAACAATTAAAATTAGAAAAAATTGTGACTTCGTGTCACATCCTCATTTTAAAAAAAATAAAAAAATTAATCCACATAGTGGATGAAATCTTCTTTTCTTGGACGTGGTTTAGGCAAGTCCATATCCGGATAACCAAGTGCTACGTGTCCCACACCTTCGTATTTTTCAGGAATTCCCCATTCTTTTAAAAGAGCTTTTCCTTTTTCGCTACTGAATTCTTCACGTGCTCTGTGAATCCAGCATGATCCAACACCTACTGCATGAGCAGCATTTACAAGGGTAGTAATTACACTAGCCCCATCTTCAACAAATGTTGGCATTTTTCCATTTGCTAAGACAATTAATATTGTTTTTGCACCATAAAAAGGGTCAAGGTCATCAGGAACATCAATTGGATAATAGCTTCTGTTCCAGTCAGAAAACTCTTTTATAGTTTCTGGGTTTTGAATTACGATAATTTTAGGAGATTGCATTCCTAATGCTGTTGGAGCATAGGTTCCAGCTTCTAAAATGGCTTGTAAGTCTTCATCTGATATTTGCTTGTCTTTGAATTTTCTAATACTTCTTCTTGTTTTTAGGTTGTTGATGGTTTCGTTCATATTAACTTCTCGCATATTTTTTTAAGGGTTTTAAAGAAAGTTTCATATTCTTCGTCAGTTAGGTTTTCTTTTAGTCTTTCATCCCATATTTTATCATGGTTTATGACTTTTTGTGCGGTTTTTTTACCTTTAGGGGTTGTTTTAATTATTTTTTTTCTTTTATCTTTTATTCTTTCAATAAATCCCTTTTCTTCAAGTTTTTTAAGGTTTCTTGCTACTGTACTTTCATTTAAATGAAATATTTCTGCAAGCTGTTCCTGGCTTATTCCATCTTTTTTGTCTATTACAATTAAAAGAGGATGGAGGCCAAAACTTAACCCATCTTCTTTTACATTTTCGTTAATGTATTTTGCATGTTCTCTATGTATTAGTGAAATAAATGGTGCGGTTATTTCATTATCTTCAAGAGCCATTTTCTTTTCCTCTTATTAACTTTTTAATATATAGCTCAATACATGCATAACAGATTAAAGATCCAATTCCTCCACCTAAAAGCATTCCGCAGTATATTCCAAATTCTCCCATGTGGAGTGTAAATCCAAGTACATATGCAAAGATTAACACTAATACGAATTCCCTAAATGCTGTTAAGATAAATGATATTGTTCCTTTTCCAACACCCTGGAATACATTTCCTGCACTTGCCCCAAATGGAACATACAAAATGAATAAACACATAATCTGCATGAAACTTGCAATTAAAGGCGCTAAATGAGCACTGCTTTGGGAGTATGAAAATATAACTGCAATTTGATTTGCAAATACGTATAATAGTATACAAACTACTATTGAAGCTATTAATGCAACTTTAACTGCATATCTTGCTGTAACTCTTAAGTTTTCATATTTTCTAGATCCGTATGCAACTCCTGCAACAGAGATTGCTGCTGTTCCAACTCCAATAGCTGGAAGCATACCAATGTTTACGATTCTCCAACCTGCGGTATAAACAGCTACTGCAACTGGTCCGGATACAAGTGTAAGCATTAAATTTACAACAATGGTTAATGCAGATAAGATTAACTGCTCTAAACTTGCAGGAATACCTACAACTAAAATGTCCTTATACATTCCAAAATCATTTTTAAAGTTTTCACGGTTGTATTTGAGGTAAGTATCTTTTTTGATAAACATCCAGTAAAGTATTACTCCAACTGAAAATATATGTGCAATTACTGTTGCCCATGCAGCACCTGCAACCCCTAAATTAAGAGTATAAATAAAAATTGGGTCTATACACATGTTTGTTATTGCAGTGATTGCTAATGGGAGAGTTGCTCTTTTAACATCACCTTCTGCTCTAAATGCTCCTCCAAAGATTGGTGGAAGTAACATTGCAAATGAAAATGAAAAAATAACAATACCATATTCCATTGCATAACTTAAAACAGCTTCTGCACCCATTACAATAAGTAATGGTTTTAATAATCCGAGTAAAATAGCTGAAACAGCTATTGATATTATTACTCCTAAGATAAAGTTGTGAATAGCTGCGTTATTTGCAGATTTATGATTTTCCGCTCCGATATATCTTGAAATTAATGAATTACCACCAGCTCCTATTCCGTTTCCAATTCCAATAAGTATCATAAATAGTGGTGTAACGTATCCAAGTGCTGCTAGTGGTTCTGCACCAAGTCCTGCTACCCATATACTGTCGATAATATTGTTTGCCATTATTAAAAGCATACTTGCAATAATAGGTAGTGCTAATTTGTTAATCGCCTTTTTAGGGTCTCCTGTAATCATTTCTATATTTGAATTTTTTTCCATAGTTTTCCTCACTCTTGCATATGCAATTATACACTTGTATATGCAAGTGTTAATATATAAATATTTTCACAAACATAACTATAAACTAATAGGAGACTAATATTATGAAGGTTTTAGTTGTTGGTACTGGTGCTCGTGAACATGCTATTGCTGATGCTTTAAAAGATGATGTTGAATTGTACTGTTACATGAGTAAAATAAATCCTGGAATGTCCAAATTCGCTGAATATAAACAAGGCGATGAGGGAGAAGTTGAAAAAGTTGCTCAATATGCAGTTGAAAATGATATTGATATCGCATTTATTGGTCCTGAAGCTCCTCTTGGAAAAGGAATCGTAGATGAACTTCAAAAAAATGGAATTAGCTGTGTTGGACCAACCCAAAGTGCAGCAAGAATCGAAACTGACAAATCATTTATGAGAAAACTCTTTGAAGACTACGAAATCGAGGGATCTCTTGTTTATAAAGTATTTGATAATTCTAAAGATGTATCAGAATTTTTAGATGAATTCGACAGAGATGTTGTAGTAAAACCGGTTGGTTTAACTGGTGGTAAAGGAGTAAAAATTGTTGGTGACCACTTAAAAGATAATGAAGAAGCAAAAGAATACTCATGTGAAGTTATTGATAATGTAATGGGTGGATTTGCTCAAGTAATTATTGAAGAAAGATTAATCGGAGAAGAATTTACCATTCAAGCATTTTGTGATGGAGAACACTTAGCTCCAATGCCTGCAGCACAAGATCACCCTCACGCATTTGAAGGAGATGTAGGTGCAATTACTGGTGGTATGGGTTCATACTCTGATGTTGGTGGATTATTACCATTCTTAACTCAAGAAGATTATGATAAAGCAGTAAAAATCATGGAAGCTACCTTAAAAGCAATTGCTAAAGAAGCAGAACCATACAAAGGTATCTTATACGGTCAGTTTATGTTAACTGCTGATGGACCTAAACTCATTGAATACAATGCAAGATTCGGAGATCCAGAAGCAATGAATGTATTACCATTACTTAAAACTCCATTAGTTGATGTCTGTCAAGCTATTGTTGATGGAAACTTGGATAAAGTTGAATTTGAAAACAAAGCTAGTGTATGTAAATACATTGTACCTGACGGATATCCTGAAACTGAATTTGCTGGTGAATTAATCGAAGTTGATGAAGAAGCTATTGAAAACTTAGGTGCTAAAGTATTCTATGCAGCAGTATCTGCTGAAGATGATGGAATCCACTTATCTGGCTCAAGAGCATTAGGTATTGTAGCTAGTGGAGATTCTATTGAAGAAGCTGAAAAAATAGCTGAAGAAGCTTGTAAATTCGTTAAAGGTAATGTTTACCACAGAAAAGACGTCGGAACAACCGCTCTTGTAAACAAACGTGTTGAACACATGAAAGAAATTTTAAACTAAATTTCTTTTTTTCTTCTTTTTATTTTATTTATCATTATTAAATGATGATTTCTTTTTAGACTTGATTAATCTATTTGATTGTTTAATCTAAACTATCTTATTTGTTAAATACACTTTATATCGAAAGATTATAGATAACTTTAATATATATTACTAATAAATAGATATTTTTATAATATAAAGGGGATTATAATGGATAGTTTATTATCAGTTACAGACATTAAAGACGACGTTAAGTATATCTTAGATTTAGCTTCTAAGATTAAAGCAGGTGAAATGGAAGAAAAACCACTTAAAGATAAAACTTTAGCAATGATTTTCCAAAAATCATCAACCAGGACAAGAGTATCCTTTGATGTAGGAATGTATCAGTTAGGTGGAAGAGCAATTTTCTTATCTTCTAATGATTTACAAATGGGTAGAGGAGAACCAATTTCAGATACTGCAAAAGTCTTAAGCCGTTTCGTTGATGGAATAATGATTCGTGCTATAGAACATGATGATGTAATTGAATTAGCTAAACATTCTGATGTTCCGGTTATTAGCGGATTAACTAATTTAGAACACCCTTGCCAAGCATTAGCTGATATGTTAACAATCAAAGAACATCTTGGCGACTGGGAAGGTAAAAAAATCTGTTTTGTTGGAGATGGAAACAATGTATGTAACTCCCTTTTATTAATTGCTCCACTCCTTGGTATGGATATGTCTGTTGCTTGCCCAAAAGGCTACGAACCATCTGAAGAAATCCTAAAAACTGCAAAACAATACGCTGATGAAAACAATACTGAAATTGTTGTAAGTGATGATATTGGTGTTGCTTTAGAAAATGTTGATGTAGTTTATACTGATGTCTGGGTAAGTATGGGTGATGAAAAAGAAGCAAAACAAAGAAGTTTTGATTTTGCACCATTCCAAGTAAACTCCGATTTAATGAGTATGGCTAATGATGGAGCTATTTTCATGCACTGTTTACCTGCAATTAGAGGAGAAGAAGTAACTAGTGAAGTTATTGACGGACCTCAATCTGTTATTTTTGATGAAGCAGAAAACAGATTACATGCTCAAAAAGCTGTTTTATACTATTATTTGAAGGATTAAATATGACTTTTCAATGTCGCAATGAAAATTGACCTTGCAGAAAAAAGAAATGTGAGTTTCACGGCCTTTGTGATGAATGCAGGCAGTATCATTCAAATAAAAAAAGTTCCGTTTCCTGTGAGAGGAAAAAATTTTCATTGAGAAATCTATTTAATCTATAATTTTATATTCTTTTTTTTAAGTTAGAGGATTGCAAAAATTAAAAAAATCACAATTATGAATAAACAACAGCAAAGTGTATTGTTACTTCCAGAATCAGTACTTTGGTATTCTGTTTGTTCGATTATTTCTGCTTTTTTAGGTTCTTCTCTTAGTTTTGTTCCACAATTTTTACAAAATATTGCTTCTTCAATGTTTTCTTCCCCACAGTTTCTACAAAACATAAATTATCCCTCTTATAATTGTTTTCATAAATATTATTAACCCGATTCCTCCTATAAATCCGGTTATAAATCTTAATTTATTTGTACTTTCTCTTAAACCAAAATATTGTGTAAATCCATCCACACCGGTAGGTATCATTAGAATTATGGAAATTATAAGCATATTTAAATTATAATTGTGCGGATAAAAGAAATTGAAAATTAAATAAACGGCCAATCCTGTGTAAAACCCAGTGCATCTTGCACAAACTGGAAACTGATGATTTTTAATAAAGAAACTTCTCTCAGGTTTTCTGTGGCAAATATATTTCATTATATCCATACTATCAACACAATTTGAATACATTAATTTATATTCCATAATTATATATATTTTTATATTCATAATTTAAATTATAATAGATAAAAAAGGTTTTAAAAATGAGAGGCGGAGAAGCAATAATTGAGTCCCTCAAAAATATGGGGGTTAAAACAATATTTGGTTATCCTGGCGGACAAACCATCCCTTTTTATGACATGTTATATGATGCAGATATGGATCATATATTGGTTAGACACGAACAATGCGCAGCTCATGCAGCTGACGGATATGCAAGAGCATCTGGTCGTGTGGGAGTGTGTTTGGCAACTTCAGGCCCTGGTGCTACAAACCTTGTAACAGGTATTGCTACAGCATATATGGATTCTTCTCCAATAGTTGCTATTACAGGGCAGGTTCCTAGTCATTTAATTGGAAATGACGCATTCCAAGAAGCGGACATCATCGGAATTACTATGCCTATTACTAAACATAGTTTCCAATCAAAAAACCCGGATTTATTACCTTCCATGATCAAATCAAGTTTTGAAATAGCATCCAGTGGAAGACCGGGTCCAGTTGTTATTGATGTTCCTAAAGAAGTTCAGGAAGGGGAACTAACTAAATTTGATGATTCATTAATTGAGACACCAGGTTATAATCCAACTACTAAAGGAAATATTAGACAGATTAAAAAAGCTTATTCAATGATTAAAGAAGCTAAAAAGCCAATGATTTTGGCTGGTGCTGGGGTTATTATCTCTGGGGCTTGCTGTGAGTTGAAAAAACTTGCACATACTATTAATGCTCCTGTTATGACTTCCCTTTTAGGTAAAGGAGCTATTGATGAGACCGATGATTTGGCATTAGGTATGCTTGGTATGCACGGTAGGAAAGTCTCAAATGATTATATTAACGAATCTGATTTATTAATTGCTATCGGAGTTAGGTTTTCTGATAGAACTACTGGTAGATTAGACAGTTTCGTTCCTTCAACTAAAGTTATTCATATTGATATAGATCCTGCAGAGATTGGCAAAAACGTTGATGTAGATTTACCTATTGTAGGTGATGCATACAATGTATTGACTTCATTAAATGGTCTTTTTGATGATTATAAAGTATCTAGTGATGTAATTAATTGGGCTAATATGATTAAAGAGAAAAAACAAGAATTACGTCCAAGAGTAACATATAGTGATGTTCCTCTTAAACCTCAAACAGTTATTAAGGAGATTGCAGAATCATTAACTCCTGATTCAATTTTAACAACTGATGTAGGTCAAAATCAAATGTGGGCGGCACATTTCTTTGAAACTCAAAAGCCACGTAAATTCATATCTTCAGGTGGACTTGGAACCATGGGATTCGGATTCCCTGCAGCTATTGGTGCTAAAGTAGCTTGTCCTGAAGATACTGTTGTATCCATTAACGGAGACGGTGGATTTTTAATGGTTTGTCAGGAATTAGCTACAATTCGTGAATACGATTTACCAGTTATTGCCGTTGTTTTAGAAAATAGAACTTTAGGAATGGTATATCAATGGCAAAGTTTATTATACGAAGGAAGACATTCCCAAACCTTATTGGGTAATAGTCCGGACTTTGTTAAATTAGCAGAAAGTTTTGGTGTAAATGCTGCTAGAATTACAAAACCTGGTGAAACTAAAGAAGCATTAACTTCTGCAATCAAGGATAATGAACCAATTTTATTAAATGTCGTTATTGATTCACAAGAAGCATTACCTATGCTTCCACCTGGAGCAGGAATTAATGAGATGATTGGTGAATATAAACTTGAAAAGGATGTGATTTAAATATGAATGAATATCATGTTATTTCCACATTAGTAGAAGATAAACCAGGGGTTTTACAAAAAGTTGCTGGTCTATTTAATAGAAGAGGCTTCAACATTGATAGTATTACAGTAGGAGTATCTGAAGTAGAAGGACTATCTCGTATGGTAATTACTGTAAATGCTGATAAAAAAGGCCTTGAGCAAGTCACAAAGCAACTACATAAATTAGTTGACGTTATCAAGATTAAAGATATTACAAAAAATGCTGTAAAAAGGGAATTATGTCTTATTAAAGTCCATGTTCCTAATGAAAAGGCGAGAGCTGAAATAATGCAATATACTAATATTTTTAGAGCAAAAATTGTCGATATTTCAGAAGAAACATTGATTATTGAGCTTACTGGAGATATGGGAAAAATTAATGCATTTATATCTTTGATAAAAGGTTATGGAATCAAAAAGATTTCAAGAACCGGCCTTACCGCAATGGCTAGGGGTGTATAAAATGACTATATTGGAAAATATTTTAGAAGATAATAAGAATTTTGTTGAAAACTTTGACGGCGAAGAAATGTCTCACCATGCACAAAAAAAATTAGCTATTTTAACTTGTATGGATTGCAGATTAATTGACTTTTTCGAACCTGCTTTAGGTCTTAAAAGAGGAGACGCTAAAATTGTAAGAAACGCAGGAAACTCCATTGTTGGCGAAGATGCTATTAGATCAATCGGAGCAGCTTTATACAATCTCGGTGCTGAAGAAGTATTAGTTGTAGGTCACACTGAATGTGGTATGGCTGGTGCAGATGTCAATGCTTTAAAAGAAAAAATGCTTGCAAGAGGCATTAAAGAAGAAGATATTGCTAAATATGACTTAGCTGAATGGATTGGCGGATTTGATGATGAAGAAGAAAACGTCAAAAACGTTGTAGAAAAAATCAAAAACCACCCATTAATCCCTGATGTACCTGTACACGGTCTTATTATTGACATTGTATCTGGTGAGTTAAAAGTTTTAGTAGATGGTTATTAAAATCCATCTAATTCTATTTTTTTTATCAACATAAACTTTATTATATTTGAGAAAATAAATATAGTATTGAATATTTTTTAATATTCTCAAATTCAATTTTATTATATAAATAAGAGATGATTTTATGAAAATGTATTATGATGCAGATGTAAATACTGACGCTCTTGAAGGAAAAACCGTTGCTGTTATCGGATACGGTTCTCAAGGAAGAGCACAATCAAGAAATATGGCTGATAGTGGTGCTAATGTCATTGTAGGTGTAAGAGAAAACGGAAGTTCCTGGAACTTAGTTAAAGAAGATGGCATGACTGTAAAAACTATCGAAGATGCTGCAAAAGAAGCTGATATCATTCACATTTTACTTCCTGATGAAATTCAAGAAAAAGTTTACAATGAACAAATTGCTCCTTATGTCGAATCTGGAAATACTATTTCATTCTCTCACGGTTACAACATCCACTTTGGATTAATTAATCCTGCTGAAGATGTAAACATTGTAATGTTTGCACCTAAAGGACCTGGATCCATGGTAAGAAGAACTTACGAAGAAGGATTTGGTATTCCTGGTTTAGTTGCAGTTGAAAGAGACGCAACTGGAGACGCTTTACAACTTGCATTAGGTATGGCAAAAGCATGTGGTTTAACCAAAGCTGGTGTTTTAGAAACTACTTTCAAAGAAGAAACTGAAACTGATTTATTCGGTGAACAAACTGTTTTATGTGGTGGAGTAACTGAATTAATCAACGCAGGATTCACAACTTTAGTTGAAGCTGGTTACCAACCTGAAATTGCTTACTTTGAAACCTGTCACGAAGTAAAACTTATCGTAGATTTAATCTATGAAAAAGGATTTGCTGGAATGTGGAACGATGTAAGTAACACCGCAGAATACGGTGGTTTAACCAGAGGAAAAACCATTATTACTGATGAAGCAAAAGAAGGAATGAAAGTTGCTTTAAAACAAATTCAAGATGGAACTTTCAAAAAACAATTTGCTGATGAAAATGCTACTGACGGAGCTAACTTAAAAGAAATGAGAGCTGCTGAAGGTAGAAAAGAAATTGAAATCGTCGGTGAAAGATTAAGAAAAGCTTGTGGATTACAAAAAGATGATTAAATCTTTTTAATCCCTTTTACTATTTTTTTATTAAATTATTTATTTTATAGTGTGGTAATCATGGTATTTATTGGGATGGACCATGGAACTACTGGAATCTCTTTTTGCATAATGTCTGATGAAGGCGAAGTAATCGAAGTTTTTAAGATTGGAAGAGAAGAAAGTAAAAAAGGTTTGGTTTCAGCAACTGAAGAAATAATGAAACGTGTTGACTTAGACAGCGTAAAATTAATGGCTATTACTTATGCAATGGGTGATGGAATAAACCAGATTTTACCAACTGCTAAAGTTGAAAATAGAGGAATTTTATCCATTAATGGAGCTGGAAAAGTTACTGGTGGTGGAACTTCTGTATTTTCTGAATTGGAATCTTTAGATATTGATTCAATCATGATTCCAGGACTTCACAAAGATTCAGACTCATTAAATGAATTGTTTAGAGCTGCTTATTCTCATCAGGCTAGTCCGGAAAAAGTAAGTATTTGTTATAATGCTTATAAAGAAACAGGTTGGTCTAATTTTATTGTAGCAGACATATCATCCAATAGTGTGGATATTCTTATTGAAGATGGAAAAATTAAAGGTGCAATGGATGCATGTTTAGGTGCTATGGGTGTAGTTCACGGACCAATTGATCTTGAAATGATTAGAGATATTGATGAAGGCAGATTATCTGCTAATGAATGCTTCTCACATGCAGGAGCAGTTAAAATAGCTGATATTGACACTAAAGTAGCTAATATGAAAGATATTCTCTTGGAAAATTATAAAAACGGAGACGAAAAAGCTATTTTAGCTATTAATACTTTAATCATGACTGTTGCAATGGAAATTGCAGGTCTTGATGTTGTATGTGAAAACGAAATTGAAGGAATTGTACTTACAGGTTCTATTGGAAGTGCAACTGAACCGTTTAACTTTGAAGATGAAATTAACAAATATTTCAAAAACAAATATCCTTTAAAAGTAGTTTCAAAAGAATCAGGAGCTATTGGTGCTGCTCAAATAGCGATGGATGTTTATAATGGAAAAGAAGAAATATTGGGTATTGAAGTTAATATTTCATAACTTATTCTTCTTTTATACTAATAAAAATAATATTTCCGCCTTTGACGGTTTCTAAACCATTTTCATTTTCAAGGATGATGTTTAAGTAATTGTCAATTGCGATTATTTTTCCTTCGCTTTGGTAATCTCCTCTTAAATCAACAGTTACATACTTATTTTTAAATTGTTTAAACATTTTATTTACGTTATCTTTATCTTGACTCATATTCTTCAATCCTTGATTATTATACACTTATTTTGATGTTTCATCTTTATATAGTTTAACATTTATACTATATATTATGGCAATTAATCAATTAGAAAGTAATTTAGAAGCTATTACTCGTACAATAGCACAATTAAAAAAAGATGGATGCAGTGATGAAAAAATCTTAAATGAATTAAGAGAAGAAAGAGATAAAATACTTAAAGATTTAAATTTATAAGTATTTTACTTTAACCAATTTTTTATTGAGTCAATATCTCCAGTTAAATCGATTTTTAATGGAGTTATTGTAGTTTTTTGTTTATTTATTAATTCGTAACTGTCACTTCCAGGTTTATTATCTTGGTAAAGATTACCATTAATCCAATAATATGGCTTTCCACGAGGATCGTTTCTTTTTTCAACTATTGGTGAATACATTCTATCTCCAAGAGTTGCAACTTCGATTTCTTCATCTGTAGGTTTTTCTGGGATATTTACATTTAATAAGTCGATTCCTTCAGGTAATCCTTTTTTTAACACGATTTTTGCAATTTTGTTAAGCATTTTTCCTGCAAAATCAAAGTCGATGTCTACTTTTCCATTTTCAAATTTAACAGAATCTTGAGTTACTTCCTGAGAAATAGCTATTGCTGGAATTCCAAAACTTGCAGCTTCCAATGCAGCTCCTAAAGTTCCAGAGGTTGTTAATTCTGATTTTCCAATGTTAAATCCGGTGTTTATTCCGGAAATCATTATGTCTGGTTTTTCATCCATTATTTCAAATAATCCGATTGTTACTGCATCTGTTGGGGTTCCTGTTACACCATATCCAATACTTCCATCTCTTAAAACATGTTCATTTATTCTTAATGGTTCAAATAAGGTTAGAGCATGTCCAATTCCACTTTGTTGTGTTTCTGGTGCAACTACACATGTTTCGCATAAATCTTCAACAGCCATTTTTGAAGCTAAAATTCCTGAAGCAGTTATTCCATCATCATTACTTATTAATGCTTTCATATTATTATTAAGGTTTAATCTTGTTAAAATAATTTCATGTTTTTCATGTATTGTTAATTAATACTATAAAATTTAGGCATACGTAAACTTTATATATTTTAGTAAGTATATATTATTGTAGATTATATTAGGATTAATTGGAGGTTTAATTTTTTTTGAATTTTAGTAAGTTTTTGGCATTGTTAGTTGTTTGTGCTGTTTTTTTAAGTGCGAATGTTGTTTTTGCTAGTGATGTTAGTGATTTTAATGCTACTGATGCAGGTATTAATGATCATAT